>DASZLC010000172.1:0-11226 GCA_035552615.1 Solirubrobacteraceae bacterium | reverse complement strand
GATGCGCGAGCTGGTGATGCGGGTCGGCGAGCAGGAGGGGCTTCGGCTCGGCGCCGACTACACGGTCGGCACGATGATCGAGCTGCCTCGCGCCTGCTTCGTGGCCAACCTGATCGCGGGGTACGCCGATTTCTTCTCGTTTGGCACCAACGATCTCACGCAGACCGCGCTCGGGTTCTCCCGCGACGACGTCGAGTCGGCGTTCGTGCCGACCTACATCGAGCGCAAGATCATCGGTCGCAGCCCGTTTGAGACGATCGACACACCCGGCGTCGGCTGGCTCGTGCGCCTCGCCGCGTGGGTCGGCCGCGAGGCGCATCCCGGTCTGAAGCTCGGGATCTGCGGCGAGCACGGTGGCGATCCCGCCTCGATCCGCTTCTTCCACGAAGCCGGGCTCGACTACGTTTCGTGTTCGCCGTTCCGTGTGCCGATCGCGCGGATCGCCGCCGCGCAGGCGACGATCGAGCACCCGCGCGTGGCCTGGTAGGCCCCTCTGATAGAACACCCGGCAGCAAGGTGGTCGGTCATACAGCGACGTAGGGAACGCACATGATCAAGGCAGGTTCCACCGCGGCCGGGCGGCTCCCGGTCCTCGTCGGCGCGAGCGCGCTCGCGCTCGGCGTCGCCTCCGCGCTGGGCGCCGCGCCGGCGGCGGCGGCGACGATCTCGATCGCGACGCCGTGCGTGATCTACGACCAGGCGACGGTCAGCGCCGGGGTCCCGATCACCGGCAGCGGCTTCACCGCGGGCGACAACGTCAGCTTCCAGAGCACGCCGGGCGACGCCTTCGGCGACGGCACGGTCGGACCCGACGGGACGTTCGCCGCCGGCTTCGTACCGCCGACGCCGCCCGACTTGGGAGCTCCGGCAGTGTCCACCTTCACGCTCAGCGCCACCGACGGCGCCGTCAGCGCGACGACGAGCTTCCTGGAGGCGCCGCTCGCCGTCGCCACGAAGCCGGCGCGCGCGAAGCCGAACAAGACCGTGACCTTCGACTTCTCCGGCTTCGCGTCCGGCGCCCCGATCTACGCGCACTACCTGCACAAGAAGAAGGTCGTGGCGACGAAACGGTTCGGGATCGCGCACGGCCCGTGCGGCGTGCTGGGCACGCGGTCGAAGTTCTTCCCCGGCCGGGAGCGCTACGACAACTACACGGTGCAGGTCGACGACGCCAGGAAGTACTCGCCGGGCGCCTCGCCGAAGCTGCTGGCCACGCTGACAAAGACGTTCCGATGAGGCGGAGAGGCGGGATGCTGGCCGTGGTCGGCTGCTCCGCGCTCCTGATCGCCGGCGCCGCCGCCGCCAGCACGAGCGCGCTTGACTCACTGCTGCTGCGCGCCGGCGACGCGCCCGGCTTCACCCCCCACGGCCCGATTCACCGCATCACACGAGCGCGGACGTGGGCCATGAGCTTTCCGAAGTCGATCCGGCGGGCCGCGCTCACCGAAGCCCACGCGGTCGGGCTGCGCGCCATCATCTACCAGCTCCAGACGGGCTCCGGCGGGGCCCAGGGAACCTCGGCTGTCGACGAGGTCAGCTCGCCCGCGAACGCCAGGAAGCTGCTGAGGTTCGAGGTCCGGCAGGACATCGCGGCAAACGCTCCAGCGAAGATCACGCGGTACACCGTGCGCGGGATCACGGGCTCGCTGGGCTTCACCGCCACCGTGGCGGACCACGGCGGCGCGAGCAACGCGCAGTGGGTCCAGGGCGACTGCGTGTTGGAAGTGGGCGACTTCCGTCCCGCGTCCGGAGCGCTGACGGCGCCGGTGGTCAAGGGCGCGCAGGCGATCCACCGCCGCACGCACGACAGCTGCTGATTACAGCCGGCGGAGGAATTCCAGCAGCGGTCCGTTGACCTGGTCGGGATGGGTGAGGTTCGCGGCGTGCGAACCACCCTCCACCGGGATCAGGCCGGCGCAGCCGGGGAGTCCCTGACAGAGCGCCTCCGCCTTCGCCATCTCGATCGACACGTCGTTCGTGCCGTGGAAGACGATCGCCGGGCACGCGATCTCGCCGAGGCGGCCGCTGATGTCATCGTGCTCGAACAGGCAGTTGCCCGGCTCGCGCAGCGTCTCCCGCGGCAGTGCGTGCCACTTGGCGATCCAGCTCTCGCTCAGGGCGGGGTCGCCGATGATCAGCCCCGCGACGGTCTGGGCGACCGAGTCGACCGGCCCCGCCTCCAGCCAGATCTCCTGCAGCCTGCGGTAGGCCGGGAGGCGCTCGGGATCCTCGGGTCCGGCCTGGGTGTCGATCAGGACCAGGGCGCGCACGCGCTCAGGCGCGAGCAGTGCGGCACGCAAAGAGAGGAACCCGCCCTGCGACATCCCGCCGAGCACGGCGCGCTGCACCCCGAGGTGGTCGAGCAGCCCGAGGCAGTCGTTCGCCGAATCCCAGTACGTGAACGGCCGTCCGTCGAACTCAGTCTCCCCGAAACCGCGCTCGTCCCATGTCAGCACGCGGAACTCGGGGGCGAGCGCCGCCACCTGGGGCGCGAACATCTCGCGGTCCATCAGGAATCCGTGCGACAGCACGACCACCGGCCCGTCGCCCCCGGTGTCGTCGAATCGCAGGCGCTGACCGTTCACGTCGGCAAATGACATCGCGCGCTCCTCTCCTCTCGGCGTTTCACCGACTCTAACGACGGGCGCCGCCCTAACCCCGTCAACACATTGCCGGTTGATTCCCGGCGACCCTTCGTGAAAGTATGCGACGGCTGACGTGGAGGCGACCGGATGAAGACGCTGGCGTTGGTGAGCCGTGAGGAGAGAGAGGCGGTACCGATGGGCGACCAAGGCTCATCCGAGGTCATCACCAGTACCCCCATGGAGCCAGTGCTAGTCGCCCGCGAGCTGGGCGTCGCCTTCGGCGGCATCACCGCGCTGGAGAACGTCTCGGTCGAAGTCAGGCCGCGTGAGGTGCTTGGCGTGATCGGTCCCAACGGGGCGGGCAAGACGACGCTGTTCAACGTGATCTGCGGCTTCGTCGCGCCCGACTCCGGCACGATTGCCTGGAAGGGGGCGCCGCTCGGTCGGATCCGTCCCGATCAGCTGGCCAGCCGGGGGATCGCGCGCACGCTGCAGGGGGTCGGGCTGTTCCCGAAGCTCACCGCGCTGGAGAACGTGATGGTCGGCGCCAACCGCTTCCGCCGCGCCCGGGTGGGCGGCGCGCTGCTCGGGTTGCCGGGGTCTGACCGCGACGAGCGTGCCCTGCGCACGCGGGCGCTGGCCGCGCTCGACCGGCTGGAGTGCTCCCACGTCGCCGACCGCGCCCCGGATTCGCTGCCGTTCGCGGTCCAGAAGCAGGTGGCGCTGGCTCGAGCGCTGGTGTCCGAGCCCGAGCTGCTGCTCCTCGACGAGCCCGCCGGGGGCCTCGACGCTCGGGAGCTCTCGGCGCTGGCCCGCCTGATCGCGAGCCTTGGCGACGAGATCGCCGTGATGCTCGTCGACCACCATATGGACCTCGTGACTTCGGTCTGCGATCGGGTCACGGTCCTCGACTTCGGGCGCGTGATCGCGACCGGGATCCCGCCCGAGGTCAAGCAGAACCCGAAGGTGCTGGAGGCGTATCTGGGGCGCGAGGCGGAGCTGGCGCCGCTGCTGCCGGCGGGAGCGGTCGATGCTGGAGATTGATGGGCTGCGGACCGAGTACGGTGCCGTGCGCGCGCTCGATGAGATCTCGCTCCGGGTCGAGCCCGGGACGGTCACCGCGGTGCTCGGCGCCAACGGCGCCGGCAAGACCACGCTGCTGCGCACGATCTCCGGCCTGGTCCGGCCGAGCGCCGGGGTGGTGCGCTTCGAAGGCACCGACATCACCCGGATGCGCGTCGAGGAGATCGTGAGGCGCGGCCTGGCCCACGTCCCGGAGGGTCGCGGGGTGATCGCCGAGTTGACGGTGGAGGAGAACCTGCGCCTCGGCGGGCTGTTCAAGGGCGCCCAGGCGATGGCTCCGCAGGAGGTCTATGAGCTGTTCCCGCGCCTGGTGGAACGGCGCACCCAGCCCGCCTCGCGCCTGTCCGGAGGCGAGCGGCAGATGCTGTCGATCGGGCGTGCGCTGGTGGGACGGCCGAAGGTGCTGCTGCTCGACGAGCCGTCGCTCGGGCTGGCGCCGCGGCTGGTGGCCCAGATCATGGGCATGGTCCGCACGCTCGCCGACACGCTCGGGCTCGCCGTGTTGCTGGTGGAGCAGAACGCGCGCTCGGCGCTGTCGGTGGCCAACCGCGGCGTCGTCCTGAACCTCGGCAAGGTGGTGGCCGATCAATCGCCTGCCGAGCTCGCCGCCGACGAGCGGCTCCGTCACGCCTACCTGGGGTTCTGAGCCATGACCAAGTTCGTCGACTACACGTTGAATGGGGTCTCGACCGGCGCGATCTACGCGGCGGTGGCGCTGGCGCTGGTGCTGATCTGGCGGGCGACGAGGATCGTGAACTTCGCCCAGGGCGCGATGCTGATGTTCACCACGTACATCGCCTCGGCCGTGATCACCTCGACGGGCTCCTACGTGCTCGGGTTCGTCGTCGCTCTTGCCACCGGGCTGGTGCTGGGGGCGGTGGTGGAGCGTGTGCTGATCCGGCCGGTGGAGAACGGGCCGCCGCTGAACGCGGTGATCGTCGCGCTCGGCCTGTACACGCTGCTGATCGCCGTCGCCGGGATGATCTGGTCAAACACGCCGCGCAGCTTCCCGCCGGCGTTCTCAATTCGTGGCTACGACATCGGTGGGACCCGCGTGTTGTTCGCGCCGAACGACACGTTCATCGTGCTCGTCGTGGTAGTGGTCGCCGTCGGGCTGGCGGCGCTGTTCCGGTACACGTCGCTCGGGCTGCAGATGCGCGCGGCGGCGTTCAAGCCGGAGGTGGCGCAGCTCCTCGGGGTCCGGGTGCGGCGGATGTTCACGTTCGGATGGAGTCTCGCCGCGCTGACCGGCGCGATCGCGGGAGTGCTGGTGGCGCCGTCGGTATTCCTGGCGCCGAACAACTTCGATCCGATCCTGATCAGCGGCTTCGTCGCCGCCGTGCTGGGCGGGTTGGACAGCCCGCCCGGTGCCGTGGTGGGCGGCATGGTCCTCGGCCTCGTGCTGTCCTACGTGGCCGGCTATGAGGGCGACGCGCTTGTGCCGCTGGCCGCGCTCGTCGTCCTGATGCTGGTGTTGATGGTGCGCCCGACCGGGCTGTTCTCGGCGTCCAAGGAGCGGCGCGTGTGAGCGCCGTGCGCGGTGTGCTCGGCCGCAGCACGATGTTGCGCTCGCTCGGGCTGGTCCTGCTCGGGGGGGTCGTGCTGTTCGTCATCAGCCACGAGCTGAGCGCCTACAACAACCTGCAACTGGCCAACGGCGCCTACTACTTCGCCGCGCTGGCCGGGCTGACCGTGCTGATCGGGCTCAGCGGACAGGTGTCACTTGGGCACGGCGCCTTCATGGCGGTCGGCGCGTACACGGTGCTGCTGCTTGTCGGCAACGAGGGGTGGGCGCTGTTCCCGGCGCTCGTCGTCGCCACCGCGATCTCGGCTGTGATCGGGATCCCCGTGGGAGCGGCGGCCAGCCGGCTGCGCGGCCCGTATCTCGCCGGCGCCACGCTGGCCTTCGCGGTCGGGCTGCCGGCGATCGCGGACAAGTATCCGGCCACGTTTGGTGGCGAGAACGGCCTGACCATCAACCCCCCGCCGGTACCGGGCTGGCTAGGCGCGAATTTCTCGCTGGAGCATTGGCAGGCGTGGATCGCCTGCGCCGGCGCGCTCGTCGTGCTGTTCGTGCTCTACAACGTCACTCACAGCGGAGTCGGGCGCTCGCTGCGCGCCGTGCGTGACGACGAGATCGCCGCCTCGCTGTGCGGGCTGAACGTGAGCCGCCAGCAGACGCTGGCGTTCGTCGTCAGCGCCGCCTGCGCGGGGCTCGCCGGCGGCCTGTATGCCGTCGTGCTGAACCTCGCCACGCCGGCCGCGTTCCCGCTGACGCTGTCGCTGTCGCTGCTGACCGGCGTCGTGATCGGCGGCCTGGGGTCACTGACAGGCGCGATCTGGGGAGCGGCGCTGCTCGTGCTGCTGCCCACCTGGTCCGACGACATCTCGCACTCGCTGTCGCTGTCGAGCAACGTCCAGGGGAACCTCCCGTTCGCGATCTACGGCGTCGTTTTGATTGTCGCAATGCTCGCCTGGCCGACCGGGATCCAGGGTGGGGTCCGCACGCTCGGATCGTTCATCACAACACACAGGAGGAGAGATGAGGTCGAGTAGATTCAGAATGGGGTTGGCGGTGCTTGCCGCTTGCCTGGCGTCGGTGGCGGTCGCCGCATGCGGCTCGTCGTCGAGCAGCAGCGGCACCGGCAAGAGCAGTAAATCCACCAGCGGGAACGGGGGCGCGACCGCGCCCGGCGTGACCGCGACGAGCATCACGTTCGGCACGCACCAGCCGGTGACCGGTCCGGCGGCGCCGGGGTACAGCGAGATCGCGCCGGCGTCGCAGGCGTTCTTCGACTACGTGAACGCGCACGGCGGCGTGTACGGCCGCAAGATCCATCTGATCATCAAGAACGACGAGTACGACCCGACGCTGACGGTGAACGTCGTTCATCAGCTCGTGCTGCAGGACAACGTGTTTGGCATCTTCGAGGGGCTCGGCACGCCGACCCACACGAAGGTCGTCGGCTTCCTGAACAGCTCGAAGATCCCCGACCTGTTTATCGCCTCGGGCTGCCCGTGCTGGGACAACGGCGGGGCGCAGCCGGAGTCGTTCGGATGGCAGCCGAACTACACGATCGAGGGCAAGATCCTCGGCCAGTACCTCAAGCAGCACTTCGCCGGTCAGAAGATCGGCGTGCTGTATCAGGACGACGACTTCGGCCAGGGTGGCCTGGCCGGGATCGAGGACGAGGTCTCGGCGGCCGACATCGTCTCCAAGCAGCCCTATCAGTCGGGCACGACGTCGCTGGCGACGCAAATCACGGCGCTGAAGGCCTCGGGTGCGAAGGTGCTGGTGGAGTTCACGGTGCCGATCTACACCGCGATCTCGCGGCTCACGGCGTTCACGCTCGGGTACGCGCCGCAGCTGGTCGTCTCGAATGTCGGGATCGACCCGATCACCCTCGCCGGCCTGCTGAAGACCGTCTCCAAGGGCAAGGTGTCAGGTGACGCGCTGATCGACGGCGCCATCACCGACGGGTACCTGCCGCCGTTCAGCGATACCTCCAACCCATGGATCAAGCTGTTCCTGAAGGTCAAGCAGCAGTACGACCCGAGCGCCCCGTTCGACGGGAACGTCGAGTACGGGATGGCGAATGCGTACACGCTCGTGCAAGCGCTGATCGCCGCCGGCAAGGACCTGACCCGTCAGGCCCTGGTCAACGCGGTCGACAACAACGGGAAGTCGTGGATGGGGCCGGGCCTCGTCCCGTTCCGTTACACGACGACCGAGCACGGCGGCTACTCCGGCGTGCAGATGGCGAAGGTCGCCGGCACGAAGATCGACGCGTTCGGACCGGTGCTGACAACCGAGCCGACCGCAAGCAGTGCGATCGCCAGCTACACCGGCGGGCAGCCGACGCCGCCGGCTAGCGGCATCCCCAGCAACTAGCGACCGGGGTTTGCGACAGACCGGCCGGCCCCGCGGTGCGCGGGGCCGGCCGTCAGTCGTCCAGGTTCTCGACGATCTCGTTGGCGCGCGACCACTGGGCCGGCGGAACGACGAGGTAAACATCGCCACGGCCGAAGCGGTCGAGCGGGTGATCGGCGGCGCAGGCGGCGTCGAGGCCCAGCTCGCGCAGCCGATCGCGCCAGGCTACGGCCGCGCCCTGCTCCTCGAAGGTGCTGACCGTCTCCCAGCCTTCGAGCCGGGGATCGTCGACCAGCACGTCGGGCTCCTTGGCCGCCCGTGTCCTGCGGAAGCGCATCGGCACAGGGTACGCAACGCGTCAGGGCTATTGTCCAGGCGACGATGGAAGTCGTCGAGTTCGGCCCGATGACGTCCGAGCTCCGCGCGGAGCTGGAGGGCGACGAGGACGATCCGTTCGAGGCGCGTGGGATCACGCTCCGCTATCGCCCGAAGGAGCGCCACGTCGTGCTGCGCGACGCGGATGGGCGGCACGTCGCCTCGGCCGGCCTCGTGCTCGCTGACGCCGAGCTCGCCGGTCGGCGCTTTCCCGTCGTCGGCCTCGGTGGCGTACTGGTCAGGGCAAGCCATCGCGGGCGCGGACTGGCTCGCGAGGTCGTGTCCGCCGCGCTTGCCGTGGCCGAGACGCTCGGGCCCGAGTTCGTTGTGCTGTTCTGCCATGACGACCGCGCCGGCCTGTACCGCAAGCTCGGCTTCGTAACGGTCGATGCCGAGGTCAGCGTGCGCCAACCGGACGGCTACGCGCGGATGCCGCAGGTGACGATGTGGCGGGCGCTACGCGCGAGCGCCAGGTGGCCGGACGGCCCGCTCACGCTGCAGACGCTTCCGTTCTGACCCCCGGTGCAGTTCGCCATCGGCGATCATCGCTCACGGAAGTGGGGCCAGCAACCGACATACACCACGATGGCTGACGGTCGGGAGATCACGCGCCGGACGCTGCTCGAGCGGGCGGGCGCGGGCGCGACCGGGCTGGCGCTCGGCGCCGGGCTGTTGAGCGCCGAAGCGACCGCGGCGGGGCGGGCGGCCGCCGCGCCTGTGATCCCGCTGCCCTCGCCGGCCCAGGTGCGGACCGACTTCCAGCGGATGGTCGACTTCGGGCCGCGGCTGACCGGAAACGCGAACCACAACGCCTATATCGCATGGCTGGAGCAGGAGCTGCTGTCCGCCGGCGCCCGGCTGGAGCCGTGCAGCAGCTACGAGACGACACGCTGGGCGGTCGGGGAGTTCGGCCTGGAGATCCTGTCCGGGCCGGCCGCCGGTCCCGTGGAGGTCGTCACCTACTACCCGCGCTCACAGGAAACGCCGGCAGGCGGGATCGAGGGCAAGCTCGTGTATGGCGGCGCCGCGCCGATCCCGAGCTTCAACGCCAACGACCTCGACTCGCTGATCAGCGGCATCGCCAGCTACCCGGCCGAGCTCGCAGCATGGGCGAGCGCGCTGCCGAGCCTGATCGAGGGAGTGGTGGAGCGCAACACCGTGATGGTCCTTGACCTGCCGCTCCCGCTGCCGATCACCAGCGGGATCTTCCTGGCGCTCGCCACCTACCTGCAGTGGAGCGGGCGCTCCGTCGTCGACTGGCTCGTCGACGACTACAAGCGGGCGTGGATCGAGCCCGGGCTGGGCATCCCGCTCGCGCCGTTTCAGGCCCTCGGCGCGGCGGGTGTGGTGTTCATCCTCGACGGCTCGCGGGAGGCGCTCCAAGGCGGCTACCTGCCGTTTGTCCACGGCTTTGAGCCGATCCCGGCCCTGTACGTCGACCGTGACACCGGCAACGTACTGCGCGCCGCGACGGCGGCGACGCCGCAAGCGCGGCTGACGCTCACGGCCACGCGCGAAACGGTCCGCACGCCGAGCATCGTCGCCGTGATCCCGGGGGAAAGCGAGGAGAGCATCATCCTCAACACCCACACCGACGGCGAGGGGTTCGCCGAGGAGAACGGCGGCGTCTGCCTCGTGCACCTGGCCCGCCATTTCGGCTCGCTGCCCGCCGGGCAGCGGTTGAAGCGAACGATCGTCTTTAGCCTGTTCACCGGCCACATGGATCCGCAGCTCCCCGAGACGCAGGGCTTCATCGACGACAACCCGCAGCTCGTGGCCAGCGCGGCGGCGGCATTGACGATCGAGCACTTCGGCTGCACGCAGTGGATCGACGACACCGCCAGCGGCTACCACGCCACCGGGCAGCCGGAGGTCCTCGGGGTATGGACGACGCAGGGGCCCATGTTCGAGACGACGAGGGCGGCGCTGCAGAGCTCGGGCGTGGAGCACGTCGTGCTGCTTCGCCCGCCGGTGCAGTTCGGGGTCGGCGCCGCCTTCCAGAGCGCCGGCGTCCCGCAGATCGGCGCGATCGCCGGCCCGACCTACCTGCTGACGATCTCCGAGAACGGCGACATGGACAAGCTCGACGAGGAGCTGGCGGCCAAGCAGATCGCCTGGATCGCGGAGCTCATGTGGCGCCTGGAGGACGTCTCCAAGGCCGAGCTGCGCACCGGCGACCCGACGCTCGGCAGGCAGGCGCCGTCGCCGCCCGGGACCGGGGGCATCGGCTTCATGTACGCCACGTGTGCGCCGCCGCACGCTCCTCAGCGGCTGATCATCCACGTTGGCCATCCCGGCGCCGGGGCACGGGCGATCGAGCTGAGCCTGCGGGCGACGGCGGGGACGATGCGCGGTCTGCGCGTTGAGTTGCGCCGCGGCCGTGAGTTGATCGCGCGCGCGGGCGTGGCGGCGCTCGGAACGCGCGCCGAGCGCGTCGTGCTCCACCGCGCTCGCGGCGTCCGCTTCGCCGCCGGGCGCTACGAGCTCACCGTGATCAAGCGCGGTCGCGTGATCGCGCGTCAGGCGCTCGTGCTACGTCGACGCGTCTAGCGCTGGTCGTCGGCCGGGTTGCAGAAGCTGCCGACGCCGCTGGGCAGGTCGGGCGCGGTCCACGGGTTGCTGCCGTCCGCGCTCGGTGCTGCGCCGCCGCCTGGACACGGCGCCAGCACCCCGGTCCGGGCGCCGTCGAGAGGTCCGAGCTTCAGGCTGGCATCGCCGAGCAGGGCGAGCAGCCCCGACAGCGTCGTGCCGCCGCCCTGCAGAACGACGCGAGCGCGGATGTAATGACCGTTCGCGTCGTAGGCGGCGGTCTGCGATCCGCCGACGCCGTTGAAGAAGCCGGCCGTCACGTCCGGCGCGTACGGCCTGATCGCGGCGATCATCGGGAGCACCTCGTGCAGCGCCTCGGTCAGCGACTCGATCGCCGGCACGCCCTTGGCGACGACCGGAACCACGCCGTTCAGGGCGTGCTCGGCGGACGGGATCAGGGCGTGGATCTGGTTCAGCGCGGGAATGAAGTCCGTTCCGAACGGGACGATCAGCCGCAGCAACGTCGCGACCTTCGGCGCCACCGGCGCCAGCGCCGACAACGCCGGGTTAATCGTCGTCAAGCTCGTGTCGGTATCACCCAGCACCTTCTTCGCCTGCGTCAACACCGCCGGGGTGCGCGCCAGCGCATCCTGCAACGCCGAGCGCTCACTCGCGACCTGTCTCAGCGCCTGCGCCGTGTTGCTCACCGCCCCACCAAGATTCCCCGCGTTCCCCGCCAGCTTCGCCGACAACTCACCCGTCGAACTCACCAACCGCTGCAAC
>DASZLC010000171.1:0-5064 GCA_035552615.1 Solirubrobacteraceae bacterium | reverse complement strand
CCGCACACGGTGACCTCGGCGCCCATCCGCTGCAGGGCGAGGATGTTCGAGCGCGCCACCCGCGAGTGGAGCACATCGCCGACGATCCAGATGTTGGCGCCGTCGAGCGAGCCGAGCCGGCGGCGCAGCGTGTAGACGTCGAGCAGCGCCTGCGTCGGATGCTCGTGCTTGCCGTCGCCGGCGTTGATCACCGCGGCGTCGGTCCAGCCGGCGACGAGCTGCGCGGCGCCGGCGTGCGGCGAGCGGATCACGATCGCCGCCGGATCGTAGGCCGAGAGGGTCTGCACCGTGTCCTTCAGCGACTCGCCCTTGTCGACGCTGGAGCCGGCCGAGCGCACGCTGACGACGTCGGCGGACAGGCGCTTGGCGGCCAGCTCGAAGCTCGAGCTGGTGCGCGTCGAGGCCTCGTAGAAGAGGTTCACGACCGTCCGTCCGCGCAGCGCGGGGACCTTCTTGATCTCGCGGCCCGCGACCTCGGCGAACGACTCGGCGCGATCGAGGATCCGCTCGATCCCGGCGCGGTCGAGGTCCTCGATCGAGATCAGATGCCGGCGGCTCATGCCACCTCCCTCCTCAGCTTGTTGGCGGGCCCGATCGCCACCTCGTCGTAGCCGTCGACCTCGTCGACGCGGACGTTCACCCGCTGCTCCTGCGAGGTGGGGATGTTCTTGCCGACATAGTCGGGACGGAGCGGCAGCTCGCGGTGGCCACGGTCGACGAGCGTGGCCAGCTGCACCCGGGCCGGCCGGCCGTAGTCGAAGATCTCCTCGATCGCCGCTCGCACCGTGCGCCCGGTGTAGAGGACGTCGTCGACGATCACGATCGTGCGACCGTCGATCGGGAACTCGAGCTGCGTCGACTGGACGACGGGCTGGCTCGGCCGGATCGCCAGGTCATCGCGATAGAAGGAGATGTCGACGAAGCCGAGCGGCACCGGGGTGTCGAGCAGCTCGGCCGTGTTGGCGTGGATCCGCTCGGCGAGGATCGCTCCGCGGCGGTGGATTCCGACGATCGCCAGCTCGCCGCCGGGGTTCTTCTCGACGATCTCGTGGGCGATCCGCACGAGCGTGCGGCGCATGTCATCGCGGTCGAGGGTGACCGTGTGTTCGGGCATCTGCACCTTCCTGGCCTCACTGGACCGGGTTAAAGGGGCTAACGATCGATGAATCTAGCAGCGGGTCCGGCGGTACGGCACGTGCTGCAGCCCGCTCACTGCGTTTCCGCGGGAACGCCGGTGTCCTGCGCGTCGGTGACGGCCTGGATCGGGTCCCATCGCATCAGCTCGGGCCCGCCGCGCTCGGGGAACGGGATCTCGATCGAGTCGAAGTCGCGCGGGAGCACGGTGGCGGGGAACACGGCGCGGGCCTCGTCGCGCAGCCGGCCGACGGGATAACGCGTCGAGAAGTGCACGAGCGCCAGCAGCTTGACCTCCGCCTCCCGGGCCAGCGTCGCGGCCTGTCCGGCCGTGGAATGGCCGGTCTCGGCGGCGCGCTCGATCTCGTCCTCGGCGAACGTCGATTCGTGGACGAGGACGTCGGCGCCGTGGGCGGCGATGCGCAGCGACTCGCACGGCCGCGTGTCCCCGGAGATGACGAGCTTGCGCCCGGCGCGAGCCGGACCCATCACCTCCTCGGACGAGACGCCGCGGATCGTCTCCCCGCGCTGCACGCGCCCGAACTCCGGGCCCGGCGTGAGCCCGAGCTCCCGCGCCCTGACGGGGTCGAACTCCCCGGGGCGCTCGTCCTCAAAGAACACGTAGGCGTAGGCGGGACCCCGGTGGGCGACAGGAACCGAGGCGATCCGGTAGCCGTCGCGCTGGAGCACCTCGCCCGGCGCCAGCTCGCGCAGGCGCACCTCGTAGCGCGTCCGCCCGGCGGCCCGCAGCGCCGGCCCGAGCAGCTCCGGCAGTCCCCGTGGCCCGTGCACCGTCAGCGGCCGATCGCGCGCTCGCAGGTCGAACGTCTTCAGCATCCCGGGCAGCCCGAGCCAGTGGTCGGCGTGGAAGTGCGTGAGGAAGATCTCGTCGAGATCCATCAGACCGACCGACGAGACCAGCTGACGCTGCGTCCCCTCGCCGCAGTCGACGAGGATCCGGTCACCGCCGCGGCGCACGACGACCGCCGGCAGCCCCCGCCGGGCCGTCGGGATCGAGCCGGCGGTGCCCGCGAAAAACACGGAAAGGTCCATCGGCGCAGTCTGTCAGCCGGGCGGCTGCGCTACGCGGAGGGGGCTACCGGGTTATTCGCCCGCGCTCAGGGAGGCCTCGGGCCGAGTCGCTTCGAACAGCTCGATCGGGTTGCCGCTGGGATCGTTGACGAGGGTCTGTCTGCCGCCGACGCCGGTCACGATGTCGTTGCGGAAGTCGACGCCGGCAGCGCGAAGTGCCGTGACCGTCGTGGCGAGGTCGGGAACCTCAAGCATGAATCGGTTCCATCCGCCGGGCTCGGGGCTGGTCCCGTCCGGCATCGCCTGGCCGCCGCCACCGGCGGTGCTCGGCGCGCTGAGGACGAGCCGCAGATCGCCACGGGTGAGCATCGCGAACGTCGGGGCGGGGTGCATCTTCTCGGTGAAGCCAAGGTGTCCGCAGTAGAACGCGATGGCGGCGTCGACGTCGTCGACGATGTAACGGATGCTGACGGAGGCCATCAGATGTCGCTCCTGGTTGAGGATGAGATCATGTGTAGAGCTCGGGGTCCTGCTCGTCGATCTGGACGATCGTCCCGCCTGGGCCGGGCACCAGCAGCGAACGACCCCACTCCTGGTCAACGATCGCGCCGTCCGGCGGGAATCCCGCCGCGCGCAAGCGATCCTCGACTGCTTCGAGCGGCTCGTCGGCGACGAAGTTGAGCGCCACGCCGACGTCGGGCACGAAATGAATCGGGCGGATCCTCATGGCGAGGCCCCTTCGTCGAGGCGGGCGAGATAAGCGGTCAGTGCGTCCTCGACCAGCTTCGACAGAGACGTCGCCTGGTCAACGGCGGCGTGCTTGACACGACGAATCAACCGTGGCGGGAGATAGATGTTGAACTGCTGCTTCTCGGGGGCTTGCTCGTCCGGCAGCACGGGTAGGATGCTAGCAAGCTAGTGAATCACGGTCACGGGAGTGGTGCGCCGGCGAGAGCGGCGATCACTCCGACGAGCGCCGCGCCGAGCAGTGTCTGCACGATCCCGCGGCGGAGCGCGAGCAACGCGATCGCCGCGGCGGCGAGGATCGCGAACTGCCACGTCTCGTGCAGGGCGGCGGCGAGCAGGATCGCGGCGCCGAGGATGGCGCCGATCGCGGCGGGGCCGGCCCCGTCCAGAAACGCGCGGGCGTTCGCGTTGCCGCGCAGTCGTTCGAAGCGTCCGCCGCCGAGCAGGATGAACGAGAACGACGGGGCGAACGCGACCAGCGCGGCAAGCACTCCGCCGGCGATGCCGTGGGCGGCGTACCCGACCGCGGCGACCGTCGCGACAACGGGGCCGGGGGTGATCTGCCCCAGGGCGACGGCGTTGAGGAATTGCGAGTTGCTCATCCAGTGGTAGGTGTGGACGGCGTCGGCTTGCATCAGCGGGATGATCACGAACCCCCCGCCGAACGACAGCGCGCCGACCTTGAACGCGGTCCACGCCAGCGCGCCGATCCCGCCGGTCGAGATCGACGCGGGCAGCAGCATCCCGAACGAGGCGTGATGGCGGCCGGCGCTGGGCCACGGCCGCTGTTGCACGAGCAGCTCGGCAGCCCCGCAGGCGAGCAGCGCGAGCACCAGGTAGGGACCGATCAGCGCCGCCGCGGCGGTGCCGACGGCGAGATAGGCCAGCCAGCGGCCGCTGCGGCGTCGGTCATCACGCGCCCGCGCCCGGCTCGGCCCGATCAGTCCGCGCGCCGCCTGCACGGCAACGGCCGCGACGGCAGTGCCGGCACCGGCACCGGCGCCGCGGACCCACAGCGGCGGGGCGTGAGCGAGGAACAGCAGCGAGAGCGCGAGGATCAGGACGACCGCCGGGACGATGAACCCGAGTCCGCCGACGATCGCGCCGGCCGGGCCGGCGACGCGGTAGGCGCAGAAGATCGACAGCTGCGTCGATGCGGGTCCGGGCAGCAGCCCGCAGGCGGCGTTGGCGTCCTCGAACTCGCGCGCGTCCATCCACTTCATCCGCCCGACGACGAGCTGCCGCAGCAGCGCGATGTGCGCGGGCGGGCCGCCGAAACCGGTGATCCCGATCCGCGTCCACTCTCGCGCGACCGTCGCCAACGACCGGTCCCCGGCCGGCGGTGTCGGGTCGCCGGGCTCTGGGCCGCCGGGCTCCGCCGTCAGCGGCGGGCCGGTCACCTCGCCTCCTTGTGCGCGATCAGCTCGAGCAGGAAGCCGATGCGGGTGCCGAGCTCCTCGGCGGTGCGCTGGAACGCGGGATGAGTCTCCTCGTCGCTGTTGCCTTCGCGGGCCGGGTCGGGGACGCTCCAGTGGATCACGTCAGGGTGGCCGGGGAACTCGGGGCACACCTCGCGGACGCGGTCACACAGGCTCACCACGTAGTCGAACCGCTCGCCGGCAAACTCGTCCAGGTTCTTTGCGCGGCGTCCCTCGATGTCGATCCCGCGCTCGCGCATGACCCGCACGGCGTTGGGATGCAGCGGCTTGGGATGGCTGCCGGCGCTGCGCGCGTTGACGGCGCCGCCAGCGAGATGCGTGATCAGCGCCTCGGCGATCTGGGAGCGGGCGCTGTTCCCCGTGCACAAGAACAACACCCGCTTCGGACGCCCTCGCAGGCGCCGCTCGCCGAGGCGTGCGGCCGGCGGCGCGAGTCGCAGCCCGGGGTGAAGGGCGGCGCCGGTGTCGGCGAGCAGCTCGCCGCAGCGCCCGAGGTCGAGCATGTAGTACGAATCACGCCCGTCGGCCGAGCTGCGACGCCTGGCGGCGAGGCCTTCTGCCCTCAGCCGACCGAGGTGGTATGAGACCAGGCTCTGCGGCAGCTCCAGCAGCGAGCACAGCTCTCCCACCCGGCGGTCGCTGTAACCGAGCTCGCTCAGCAGCCGCCACCGGGCCGGATGCGCGGCCAACCGCAGAAAGCTCGGCGGCGAAG
>DASZLC010000170.1:0-2032 GCA_035552615.1 Solirubrobacteraceae bacterium | reverse complement strand
GTTGGCGATCACCTGGTAGAGGTCGAGCGCGAGCACCCAGCAGGAGACGACGGCGAACACCGCCAGCAGCGCGGCCTCGAACCAATCGATCTGCCGGCGGGGCTGTGCGATCGGCGCCTGGACCGTGCTGGATCGGACCGGGAAGAGCGCCGGTTCTACACGCACATCGCGAAGCTAACAGCAGCCGTGGCCGAGCGCCGTCCGGGGGCGGGCGCGCTTTATGCCGAATCTACGAGCCGGCGAGCTTCGCCTGGAGGTGCTGCGAGGCCTGCCCGACCGGCGAGCCCAAAAGTTTGATCCCGTGCTTGGACAGGTACACGCCGGTGACGGGCAGGAACGTCAGCAGCAGGAACACGGTCATGACGATCGCCGCGCGGCGGAGCATGACGCTCTTGCCCAGCGCGGCCAGCGGCAGCACCCAGACGACGTACCACGGCATCACCCACGACAGCGAGCAGATCAGCGCGATCGTCGACCAGCCAACGCCGGTGATCCAGTCGCCGCGGCGGCGCAGGAAGTACACGACGACGGGGATCAGGAGCACGACGGCGAGCCGCAGGATCGTCGGTGAGCCGCCCCCGGCGCCGGCCAGCAGCCCGACGAGGTTGGGGAAGCTGAACGGGGTGAGGATCGAGCTCTGGTCCTTCACGTCGGGGATGTGCAGGCCGAAGATGACAAGGCTCATCGCGGCCAGAACGAGGGCGCCGATCGCCGCGCCGGCGATGACGCGCAGACGCCGCTGCGGTGGCACCGCTCCGATCAGCAGGAACGGCAGCAGCAGGACCGCGGTGAACTTCACCGCCACGGCGATCATCACCGCCGCGCCGGCGGCGCGGTCGCGGCGCATCAGCAGCAGCATGATCGCGGCCGTCGAGGGGACGAGCATGAAGAAGTCGTTGTGGAACCCGCCGACGGCGTAGAACAGGTAGATCGGGTTGGCGGCGACGAACAGCACGGCAAAGCGGGGATCGCGGTTCAGCAGCGTCGCCGTCTTCCACACGATCGCGATGAAGCCGAGGCTGGCGAGCACCATCACCGTCTTGAGCACCCAGTAGGCGACGGGCAGCGGGAGCATCGCGATCGGGTACGTGATCGCGGTGAACAGCGGGCCGTACGGGCTGCGCAGGTTGCGCCACGTGGTGAAGTCGTAGACGGGGTCGTACACCTCCGAGCGGATCGCGTGGGCGTACGGATTGATGTGGTGGACGATCCCGAGACGGGCGTAGCCGAGGTAGTTGAAGACGTCGTTCAGCTGTGCCGGCGGCTGCAGCAGCAGGATCACGTGGACCGCCACCACGGCCACCGCGATCGCGCGCATCGACAGCGACCGCACGGCCAGCATCGCCGCGCCGTAGGCCAGCAGCATCGCGATCAGGAACACGCTGAGCGCGTCGTTCATCCCGGTGTAGCCGAGCGTCGGTTGCCCGAACAGGAAGTGCAGTGGCCCGGCCTCCCAGTCGGGGAAGGCGAACGTGCTGCGGGGGACGAGCTGCGACGCGCGTCCCGTCGAGAACACGACCAGCAGGAACGCGCCGGCGACGATCGATGAGAGCGCAATGCGGCCGGCCACGGGGCCGAGCGTGAGTGGCCGCGTGCGCAACCGCACACGCCAGCCCAGGCTGGGAAGGAGGGCCGTTCCGTCTGTCTGGGTGGTGGCCCCCGAGGCGAGTGCGACAGAACCGTCGGCCGGCATCGAATCCGGTCGCATTCCGCCGTCAAGTGTGCCTGCCAGCACTTACGAGAGCGTGGCAAGACGGTTGCGATCTGGTTAAGAGCCAGGCGCCCGCGTAAGGTCCGCCTCGATGAGTGTGATCGCGTTGCCCCCCGTCACGCGCCGCCGTTCGCTGGCGGCCTCGCCCGCGGCCGTCGGCTCGCTGGCGCCGGTGGCCGCGCTGACGGTGCTCGCCGCGGCGCTGCGGTTCGCGCTGATCGGGCACCAGGGCTACTGGTTCGACGAGGGCAACACGGTGCTGCTCGTCCATCTCTCGCCGGGGAAGATGCTCGGGCTGATCCCGCAGAGCGAGTCGACCCC
>DASZLC010000169.1:0-5394 GCA_035552615.1 Solirubrobacteraceae bacterium | reverse complement strand
TCACCTTCGGGCGTGCTCAAAGACCGCATGCGATGCCGCTCCTCGATAACGGCCCGCGGGCGGCGAGAGCACTTGATCGACTTCACTCTGGGAGCCCTTTCTACCCAGCGGGTGGAAAGGGCTCCCAGAGTCGCCCTTCGGATAAAACAATCGCCGTTCCTACCTCACATAGACGGCGAAGAAGTCACGGTCGTCGGGTGTCAGGTAGCGGTACGGCGAGCGCACCATCGACGGCAGTAGGTTCGCCGGGCCGACACCGCCGGGATGCCGGTAGGTGATGAGGCTGTCCCAGTAGGTGTTGATGTCCATCTCCATCGCCCGCACGGCGCCGGCGCGGATCATGATGTGGGCCAGCGAGCCGACCGTCTGGTAGTCGGCGGCGGCGTACAGCAGGTTGCCGTACCGGTCGACGCCGACGGCCGAGCGCCACACCTGGATCGCGTTGCCGAGCGTCGCCCCCCATTGCGGCCCGGTCGACAGGTTCGGGTTCGGCTTGCCGCCGTTGACGATCAACGGCAGGTTCTGGCGGGCGTAGACGACGCCGGGGCCGACGTCGGGACCGCCCGACCACGGGATCACGTCGACCCGCCCGTCGGTGTAGCGGACGATCGTGGCCAGCCCGCGTTTCATCGACGCGTAGGTGTGCCCGCCCTCGGCGAAGCCGCCGCCCGAATCGGCGAGCTTGAAGCCGCTGTTGAACGTCGCCACCAGCCGCGAGCGCATGGCCGTCGGGACCTCCTCGGGACCGCGGTCGGGCAACGACACCGCCGGCTCCTGGATCCCCGGATACAGCCACGTGGTGGTCCGCGCGTGGTTGATCCACGCCACGCCGGCGACGATCTGCGGGTAGTCGGCCTGCGGACGGAAGCTGGTGATCAGCACCGGCGGGTCGGTGCCGAAGCCGCCCTCGGTGGCGTGCCACACGCCCTCGCCCGCCAGCGCGGGGTGGATCACCGTCTTGATTGGCCGCGGCAGGTACGGCGGGGCGGCGTGGTGCGCCGCAGCGCGCCGGGCGAGCTCGCTGGGCGTGGCCGCGGCGCCCGCCTGCCGGGGCAGCGCCCGCAACGCCGGACCGCCCTTCGAGGGCGCCGTCCACGAGTAGTAGATGTTCTCGATCCGGTTCACGAGGCCGCGCGCGCCGTTGTCGCGCAGCCATTCGACGGTGCGGACGCCGAGGCTGGAGTCCGAGGTCTGGGTCAGCATCACGACATAGGAGACGGCCGCCGGGAGCAGCAGCAGCCCGGCCGTCAACGCCGCGATCCGGCGTGCTCGCCAGCTCGGGCTCTGCACGCGGACGCCGGGCGTCGAGCGTCGTCCCCTGGCTGGCTCGGTGACCATGCGGCCCAACCGTACGGGCGGACGCGACCGGTCCAGATTAACGTCACCTGAGAGCCTTTTCAGACAAAGCGCAGTTCGCCTTGATCAACGCCACATACCGTCGCGGGCGTGCAGTCCGGAGAAGGAGTCGCCAGGAGGGCGCCGTCGATCCCTGCCCCGGCCTTCGCCGGTACGGACAGGCGCGCCCGCGGGCTGCTGCGCGCCGTGGTGGCGACGGCGCGCCCGCGCCAGTGGCTGAAGAACGCGCTGGTGATCGCCGCCCCGGGGGCAGCCGGCGCGCTTGGTCGCGACGACGTGCCCGGCCGGGTGGCGGTGGCGTGCGTGGCCTTCTGCGCGCTGGCCTCGGGCATCTACGCCATCAACGATGTGCGCGATGCCGAGGAGGATCGCGGGCATCCGGTCAAGTGTCGGCGGCCGGTGGCGGCCGGTGAGCTCGGGGTGCGCGGAGCGATCGCGTTCGGCACCGGAGCGATCGCCGCCGGCCTCGTGCTGTGCGCGGCGATTCGGCCGCTGCTCGGCCTCGTCGGCCTCGCCTACGTGCTCTTGACCGTCAGCTACACGCTGATCTGGCGGCGGCTCCTGTTGCTCGACGTGCTCGCCGTGGCCGGCGGCTTCCTGCTGCGGGCGACGGCCGGCGGCGCGGCCGCACCGGTCGATTTATCGGAGTGGTTCCTGCTCGTCGTCAGCTGCGCCGCGGTAATGGTCGCCGCGGGCAAGCGCTGGGCCGAGCTGCGACGCACGACGGCGGCCGCGTCCTCGCGCCGCGGCGTGCTGCGGCACTACACCGAGGCGCGGCTGCGGGCGCTGCTGCTGCTGAGCGCGGCGGGCGCGCTGGCGAGCTACACCACGTGGGCGTTCGTCCTTCCCAGCAGCCACGGCATCCCCTGGCGGCCGCTGACGATCCTCCCGTTCGCGGCGTGTCTGATCCGCTACGGGGTGCTCGTGCGCGACGGCCACGCCGAGGCGCCCGAGGAGCTGTTCACCCACGACCGCCCGCTGCTGGCCGGCGCGGCGTCGTGGCTCGTGCTGTTCGCGCTCGCGGTGAACGCCGGTGCCTGAGCGAACCGGCGTCGAGCTGCCGGCCGGTGCGTTCCCGGCCGCGCTGTCGGGGTGGGGCGGCGGTGCCACCACCCCCGCGATGATGCTGCGCCCGCGCGACGCGCCGTCGCTGCGGGCCGAGGTCAGCCGGCTGAATGGCGGTGGCGCGATCGCCCGCGGCCTGGGGCGGAGCTACGGCGACGCGGCCCAGCTGCGCGACGGCCTCGTCATCGACATGACCGCGCTGCGCGAATTCGAGCTCGATCCCGAGCACGGCATCCTCACCGCCCAGGCCGGTGTCTCGCTGGCCGAGCTGCTGCCGGCGCTCGTGCCTCAGGGGTGGATCATGCCGGTGCTGCCCGGCACCCAGCACGTCACCGTCGGCGGGATGCTGGCCAGCGACGTTCACGGCAAGAACCACGCCACGGCGGGCAGCATCGGCCATCACGTGCGGAGCGTCGGGCTGCTGACATCGGGCGGCGAGGTGCTGGAGCTGGAGGCCGGGCAGCCCGACGGCCGCCTCGATGCGACGCTCGGTGGGATGGGCCTGACCGGGGTGATCCTGTGGGCGCGGATCGCGCTGCGGCGCATCGACGGCCCGCTGCTGCGCGTCGACACCGATCGCGCCCGCAGCCTCGACGAGGTGCTGTCGCTGCTGCGCGAGGCCGGCGGCGAGCACCGCGTGGCGTGGCTCGATCTGCTGGCCGGCGGCCCCGACGTCCGCGGCGTCGTCACGCGCGCCTCGCACACCGACGCGACAGCGCCCGGGGCCCGCGCCGATGAGCCCGCGCGCGCGAGCGTTCCGCCGTGGTGGCCGGGCGGGCTGCCGGTCGCCGGCGTCCGCGCCTACAACGAGCTGCGCTTCCGCTCCAGCCCGGCGCGCCGGCGGGCGGAGCTGGAGCCGATCGGCGCCCACATGTTCCCGCTCGACCGGCTGGCGGGCTGGCCCCGGCTGTACGGCCGAGCCGGCTTCGTCCAGTACCAGTTCGCCGTCCCCGCCGGGCAGGAGCGGGTGCTGGAGCTGGTGCCGGCGACCCTGCGCCGCCACCGTGTCCCGTGCTTTCTGGCCGTCTTGAAGGACCTCGGCGAGGGCGACGCGGCGCCGCTGTCGTTCCCGATCAGCGGCTGGACGCTGGCACTCGACCTGCCGCGCGCCGCGGCCGGGCTGGCCGGCGCGCTGGCCGAGATCGACGAGCTGATCGCCGGCGCCGGCGGGCGCGTCTACCTGACCAAGGACTCGCGGCTGGCGCCCGAGCTGGTGGAGGCGATGTACCCGCGCCTGGGCGAGTGGCGCGAGGCGCGGGCGGCGCTCGACCCGGCCGGCCGCTGGCGCTCTGACCTGGATCTGCGGCTCGGCCTGAGCGACGGTGCCCGGGACAGGCGCACACCGCCGCACGTGATGCCGGTGGTGCCGCAGCGGGTGCTGCTGATCGGGGGCAGCTCGGAGATCGGGCTGGCGATCGTCCAGCGGCTCGCCGCGGACGGCCCCGTGCGCCCGCTGCTGCTCGGCCGCGACCCCGCCGCGCTCCAGGCCGGAGTGGCGGAGCTGACGCGCGCCGGCTGCATCGACGGCGACTGGCGCGAGCTCGACGCCGAGCTGACGGGTGCGATCGAGCCGACCCTCGGCGAGGCATTCGCGCGCCTCGGTCACGTCGACGTCGTCGTGCTGGCGATCGGCGTGCTCGGCGCCCAGGCCGGCCTCGACGCCGACCCGACAGAGGCGGCGCGCGTGCTGGGGGTCAACGTCGTCGGCGGGGGTGCGCTGCTGATCGCCGCGCTGCGCCGGCTGCGCGAGCAGCAGCGTGGCGCGCTCGTCGTGCTCTCCAGCGTGGCGGCCGAGCGACCCCGGGCCGGCAACGCCGTGTACGGCGCGGCCAAGGCGGCGCTCGACTCGCTGGCCCAGGGGCTGTCGGACTCGGTGGGCGATTCGGGTGCCCGCGTGATCGTCGTGCGGCCCGGGTTCGTCAGCACGAAGATGACCGCCGGGCTCGCGCCCGCACCACTGGCCACCACCCCGGAGGCGGTGGCCGAGGCCACGGTACGGGCGCTGGCGCGCGGCGGGTCGCGGACGGTTTGGGTGCCCGCCACCCTGCGGCCGCTGTTCGCCGTGCTCCGTCACCTGCCGCGCCCCGTCTACCGCAGGCTCCCGCTGTGATCCGGGACATTGCCATCGCCGTCGCGCTGGCGGCGCTCGTGTCCATTCTCAGCCCCGGCGTCGCGGTGTCGGCGATGATCGCGCTCGTCGTGCTGGTGGCCCTCGGCGTCAGCGCCGCCGTCCGGCGTCGGCGGCGCCGGCGAAGGCGGCGGTGAGCCAACTCTCGTCCGCCGAGCTCACGCGCCGGTCACTCTTGGCCGGCGCGGCGGCCGGCGCCTCGTCGCTGGTCGCCGCGCCGGGTGTTCGCGCCGCTCCGGCGGCGGTGTTCGGGCTGCCGGTCGGCGCGCTGCATGGTGTCTCCGCGGTGATCCCGGTCCGGCGCAGCTTCGCGCTCGTTGGCGTGCAGTGGCGCGGCGCGCGCCGGGCCCGGATCGAGCTCCGGGCGCGACTGGCCGCCGGCGGCTGGAGCCGGTGGGTCAACGCCTCTGTGGCCGGGCACGGTCCCGACCGGCCGCGCCACGTCGATCTCAACCTCGGTGAGCCGCTGTGGAGCGGCGGGGCCGACGCCGTCCAGCTGCGCAGTGCCGCGCCGGTGTCGGGGGTGCGGCTGCAGTTCGTGGCCGGCGCCGAGATCACCGCGCGACTCGCGTCCGCGTTTCCGCAGGCCGAGCCGCAGCTTCCCGCCGGGCCCGGCCAGCCGCCGATCATCGCCCGCGCCGCCTGGGCGCACGGTCACGCCCCGCCGAAGTACCCGCCCGCGTACGGGGACGTGCGGCTCGGCTTCGTGCACCACACCGACAACCTGAACGGCTACGGCGCGGGCGAGGTGGCGAGCATGATCCACAACATCTACCTGTACCACCGGTACTCGAACGGCTGGAACGACATCGGGTACAACTTCGTGATCGACGCCTTCGGGCGGA
>DASZLC010000168.1:0-7321 GCA_035552615.1 Solirubrobacteraceae bacterium | reverse complement strand
AGCAGCTCATCGGCCAGAGGCCCGCGGCGGAGCGCCACGGCGCCGCCGTCGATCCGCCCGGCGCGCCGCAGGTCGGCGTGGTTCGGCCGCTTGCCGTCCTCGGGCAGCGAATCCACGCGCCGGAACACCGCCACCCCGCTGGCGTCGAGCGCCTCGGCGACCGGCTCCAGGGGGGCGGTGAGAAACGCGTCGGGGGCGAGGAACACGGCCGTCTCGGCAAGCGTCAGCGCGTGCCGGAGCAGCGCGGGCACGCTAGCGGCCAGGCCGGGATCGACGAGTTCGTCCCAGATCGAGACGTCGTCGTGGGCGCCGATCAGCCGGGCGATCACGCGTGCATCGGGGTGATGGCGGCGGACCGAGGCGGCGAGCACGCGCGCCTGGACCTCGGCTGCCGGGGGGACGAGCGAGCAGAAGATCACGATCGCGGCCGATCCTGTCACGCCAGCGCCGCTCGCAACACTGAGCGGCATGTCAAGCTTTGGCCCGATGTCCCGGGACTCGACGCGCGCGCTGATCACCTTCTGGCCCTGGAGCGACGACGAGCACGCAACGGCGAGCGTCCTGCAGGAGGCCGTCGCGGCGGCCGGCTCGGAGATACCGGTGCTGCGACCGGAGGAGCGCAACGGCGGGCTCGCGGCGTGGCTGCAGGAGATCACGGCGGCGCACCCGGGCGTCGATGTGGTGCTGATCGCCGACGCGGTCGCGCTGCCGGGCGGGTGGCTGGAGCGGCTGAGCACCGCCGCGCACTCCGACGACGCGGTGGCGGCCGCGACGGTGCGGGCCGAGGGCGAGGCGCCGGACGACACCGGCGCGGCGGCCACCCCACCGCCGCGCGTGCTCACCCCCGCGCCGCACTGCACCCTGCTCCGCCACACGGCGCTGCAGCTGGTCGGCGGACTCGACCCGGAGCTCCCGCATCCCACGGCGCTGCTGGCCGATTTCGCCGCGCGGGCACAGGAGCAGGGCCTCTCGTGCGTGCTCGTCCCGGGGCTCGTGGCCGGACGTCCCGGTGACGGACTCGGGCCGTGCCCCGAGGATCAGCGCGTTCTCCTGGCCGGTCGTCACCGGTGGCTCGACGCCGCGCGGGCCGATGAAGCGGCGCTCGGTCCGGGGCCGCTAAAGCGCGCGCTGCTGGCCGCGCGCTCGGCCAGGGAGCAGATCTCGGTGACGGTCGACGCCCGGGCCCTGGGAAACGGCGTCGGCGGCACGCAAACGTATGTGGCGTCGCTGGTCCTGGCGCTCGCCGAGAGCCGCCAGGTGACCGTCAGGGCGGTGGTGGCCGGACCCGCCGATCCCGAGCTCGCCGCCGCGTTCGCCGACGCCGGCGTCGAGACGATCGACTATGAGCGGGCCGCCGCCGGCCAGGCGCCGCGCTCGGACGTCGTGCACCGCCCCCAGCAGGTGTTCACGCCAAGCGATCTGTTGCTGCTCGACCTGCTGGGCGACCGTCTGGTGATCTCGCACATGGATCTGATCGGCTACCGCACGCCCACCTACCACGCCTCGGTGGAGGAGTGGCGCGCCTATCGCCGCAGCACGCGGGCGGCGCTGGCCGCCGCCGACCGGGTGATCTTCTTCTCCGAGCATGCTCGCCGCGACGCCCTCGCCGAGGAGCTGGTCGGCGCCGAGCGCGCGGCGATCGCCGGGATCGGCGTCGTACCGGCCGCGCCCGAGCTCGCGCGCCGTCGTCCGGCGAGCGTTCCCGAGGGGCGCTCGCTGCTGCTGGCGCTCGGCTCCGACTATGCCCACAAGAACCGCGTGTTCGCGCTGCGCCTCGTCGAGCAGCTGCGCGTTCGTCACGGCTGGGACGGGGTGCTGGTGCTGGCGGGAGCCCACGTTCGGCACGGCTCGTCGGCGGCGGCAGAGCGCGCCCTGCTCGACTCCAATCCCGAGCTCGCCGCGCACGTGCTGAACCTCGGTCCGGTGGACGATGCCGAGAAGCGGTGGCTGATCGAGCACGCCGTCGCGCACCTCGCGCCGAGCTCGTACGAGGGCTTCGGCCTGGCGCCGCTGGAGGCGGCGGCCGCCGGCCGGCCGTGCGTGTACGCCGCCTGGACCTCGCTGTCGGAGATCATCGACCCGGCGGCGGCGACGATCGTGCCATGGGATTCCACCGCCAGCGCCGACGCGGCGGCCGCGCTGCTCGTCCCCGGCGCGGAGCGCGAGCGTCATCTGCGGCTGCTCGGCGACGCGCTGCACCGCTACCGGTGGGAGAGCGTGATCGGCGAGATCGTGGCCGCCTACCGGGAGGCACTCGTCTCGCCGTTCCGCGCCGCCGCTCCGCGCGCCCTGGAGGAGCTCCAGCGCGAGCAGGCGCGGGTGGAGCTGCAGGCCGCCGTCGCCGGGTTGCAGGGCAGCGCCGACGATCTCCGCAGCCGGGTGCGGGCGGGCCTGCCGCTGATCGACGCGCGCGGCTCACTCCTCACCACCTCCCAGCAGCGCGGGCTGATGCGCGTCGCCTCGCGGCGGTGGCTGCGCGGTCCGCTGCTCGGCCCGTTCGGGCTGCTGGGCGTCGATCGCAGCCGCCTGCGGAAGCAGCCTGAGGCCGACGCGCGCGCGCCGGACGCGGCATCATGAAGCCGGATGAGCCGATCGCAACAGCCCGGCGAGCACGCCGAGCAGCCCTCCCGTGCGCTCACGCCGCCAGAGCGGCCGTACGGCCTGCGTGAGCGGATCGAGCTCACCTACCGCCATCACGGCGGCTGGTCGCTGGCCTTCCGAGCGCTGACATTCCCGCTGCGGCTGACGCCGCTGCGGCGATACCTGCGCGGGGGCCGCAGGCGCAGCAGCACCCGCGCGATCGCGATCCGCTGGTACAAGCGTCAGGGGCGGCCGGTGACGGTCGTGATCCCGAGCTATCGCGACGCACAGGAGGTCGCCGCGCTGGTGCACAGCATCCGCGCCACGACCCGCCGGGAGCTCGTCAGGATCGTCGTCTCAGACGACGCCAGCGGACCGGAGCACGTCGCAGCGCTGCGGGCGATCGACGGCATCGAGGTGCTCAGCAGCGAGCACAACCGCGGCTTCGCCGCGAACGTCAACCGCGGACTGGCGGCCACCGACCCGGAGCACGACGTCGTGCTGCTGAACTCCGACATGATCGCGGAGCCGGGGTGGCTCGCCTGCCTGCAGTACGCGGCCGGCGAAGACGACCTGATCGGGATCGTCGGCGCGAAGCTGCTGTACCCCGATGGCCGCATCCAGTTCGGCGGGACCGTCCGCAACCTCGGGGCGCCGGAGTGGTTCGACCATCGCTTTCGCTTCAAGCCGGCGAGCTGGGGACCGGCCAACATCCCCGGGCCGGTGCTCGCCGTGAACGGAGCCTGCATGTACCTCAAGCGCGTCGTGCTGGACGCGCTGGATGGCTTCGATGAGGGCTATCCGATGGCGTACGAAGATGTTGATTTCTGCCTGCGCGCCTGGGAGGCGGACTTCAAGGTCGTCTACTGGCCCGATGCCGAGCTGATCCACCTGGAGTCGACGACTCGCGGCACGGAGGTCGGCGAGCGCGAGCGCGCCTCCCAGCAGCGCTTCTGGGGGCGCTGGGGCGAGTTCTTCGACGCCCGCGACGTGCGCACGCCGAGCGGCGCACTGCGGGTCGTGTACGTGACCGAGGACACCGGAGTCGGCGGCGGTCACCGCGATATCTTCGAGCACCTGAATGGGCTGCTGGAGCGCGGACACGAGGTCGAGCTGTGGTCGCTCGGCGAGCGGCCCGACTGGTTTGAGCTGCAGGCGCCGGTGAGGACGTTCGAGGACTATGAGGAGCTCGTGACGGCGCTGGCGCCGGTGGACGCGATCAAGGTCGCCACCTGGTGGAACACGGCCAGCCCGGTCTGGCAGGCCAGCGTCCGGCACGGGATCCCCGTCTACTTCGTCCAGGACATCGAGACGAGCTACTACCCCGGCAACAGTGCGATGCAGGACGCGGTCCTGTCCTGGTACCGGCAGGAGTTCCGGTACATGACGATCTCCTCCTGGAACCGCGATCGGCTGCGCGAGCTTGGGCTCGACGCGACACTGATCCCGCCGGGGATCGACCTGGCGACCTTCCGGCCGCGCGCCGACGCGCAGCGTCGCGGCGACATGATCCTGGCGCTCGGGCGCTCGAACCCGCTGAAGAACTTCCCGTTGACGCTCCGGGCGTGGAGAGCGCTGCCCGAGCCACGGCCTGAGCTCTGCCTGTTCGGGATCGAGCCCGAGCTGGCGGCTGGGATCGAGGGCGTGCGCTACGTGACGGCCCCGAGCGACGAGGAGGTGGCCGAGCTGCTCAGCGAAGCGGCGATCTTCGTTCAGACCTCAGTGCACGAGGGCTTCTGCCTGCCGCCGCTGGAATCGATGGCGACCGGGGGGGCGGTGGTGTGCACCGACGCGCATGGCAACCGGGATTTCTGCGAAGACGGCGTGAACTGTCTCGTTCCCGACGCCGAGACCGCCGCCGTGACGGCCGCGCTGCAGGAGCTGCTGGACGACCCAGAGCTCCGCGCTCAGTTCGGCGCCGCCGGCGTGAGCACAGCGGCGCGCTACGCGTGGCCGTTGCGCCTCGACGCGCTGGAACAGTTTCTCACCTCCGTCGCGGAGCCGCGAACGCTCGACACCTCGACGGTGATCGCACCCGAGCTGCGCCGCGTCCGGCGCTGAGAAGGCTACGGGTACAAGTGGAGCGCGCGCGCCTTGCCGACCGTCGGTGCGACGGGTCCTCTGACCTGCAGACGGATCGTGAGCCGCAGCTGACCGGCGCGCGAGAGGCTCTGGCGCTCGACCGCTGTGAGCGGGACCTTCACCGACTCCGCGCCGAGCGGCGCCAGCCGGAGCTTCCCCTTCGCCACCGTGACCGCCAGCGTTCCGCCGCTGGCCAGCGGGAACGAGATGGATGTGGCGACGGTGCCGGTGACCGCGAAGGCGTTGCTGTTGCGCAGGAGGAAATGCGTCACCCCTCCCCGCTGCAGCACGAGCTTGCCGCTGGCCGATGAGATGGTCAGCCGCGGGTGACTGCGCGATAGTGCCCCGCCGTTGCGCAGGAACGCGGCCAGACCGAACGGCGTCCCCAGCCCGGTCGGTCCGTCGTAGCCGCGGCCGGCCTGGCAGATCAAAGCGGCGGTGGGGGCGATGTTGTAGTAGGGCGAAGGGATGGGAATGCAGCCCGTGCCGTTGTCGCCGTGCGTGATGTCGTGGAACGCCCCGGGGTCGTTCAGCCCCCGGGCGTACAGCGTGGATGCCTCGTTGCCGCCCAGGCTGCCGGCCAAGCCGATCACCCCGGCGATGATCGGCGCAGAGACGCTCGTGCCGTCGGCGTCGAACCACGGGCCACCGGGAGAGCCGGAGTCGGTGATGTGCACGGAGGCGCCCGGCTCGGACAAGGCCGCGATGTCGACCACGGCGCGGCGGGCCTGGCATCCCACCTCGGCGGCGTCCGTCAGCTGCCACAGCCCCGCGTACTCCTGTTCGCTGCACCCGCTCACGGTGGAGTCCCACACCGACTCCGAACCGTAGGCGCCGCTCGGGCCCCGCCGCAGAACCGTGCCGCCGACGGCGAGCACGCCGGGCAGGTCGGAGGGGAAGTTGACCCCGCCGGTGTAGCCGTCACCCGTGGCCGCCTCGCCGGCGGCGGCGACGAACGCCGTGCCCGGATGGCTGAAGTCCGCCGCGACCGTTTCATCAAACGGGTCCTCCGGCGGGGTGAAGGTGGTCACGACAACCGTCGCGTGGGCGAGCGCCGCGGCATGAACGGCATGCGCGAAGTCGGGCACGTCGTCTTCGGTCGCCTCCACCAGCGTGATGCCACAGGTCTGGCACACGCCGCGGGCCAGCTCGACGCCGAGCGCCGATTCCGTGTTCCACTGGCCGCCGGTGAGATCGAGCTGCGGCAACGGCTTGGTCTTGCCCTGCTCGTTGATGATCCGCAGGCAGCCGCTCGCCTCGGTGCACGGAGCGACCCCGTAGTGCTTCGTGTACGCGGCGAGATCGACGGCGACGTGCGGGTCGTTGAACGCGCTGATGATCGCGATGCGCTGCCCGCCGGCGCCGCCGGCCGGGAGGGCGTATGCCTGCCTTATCTGCTGCGGCGAGAGGCCCTGGGCGCTCGCCGCCGCCGCGCGTTCGATCGCGATCGGAGCGCGAACCAGCGCGGGAGTCCCAGCGTTCGACGGCATGGCGGCAACCATGCTGAGCACGGCGGCCGCGATCGCCGAGCGCGTGGCGAGGCGCCGGTGGGAAGGTCGAATGCGAAGCACGGGGGGATTAAACACGGGGGTTCGGCCAACGATGCGCGCGGAGCACGGGGGCAGAAAAGGAAACGGCCGCCGCGCTCCCGCGCGACGGCCGTGGCCCAATGCTGGCGTGCCGGCGGGTGCCGGTACGCCAGACCTCAGTGCTGCTTAGTGCTTGCGCACGACCTTCTTGGCCTTCTTGGTCGTGTGGTGCTTCTTGCTCTTCTTCGAGACCTTCTTCTCCGACTTCAGGTGCGCTGCCGTAGTCGTCGACGCGACGATCTGCGGTGCGGAGCACCCAGCGGTGTTCGGTTCCGACCCGCCGCTGACCGGGGTTCCGGGCGCGTTCGGCGCGGCGTTGCCCAGGTCATCCTGGAACGTGCAGAACGTGCCTCCGTCGCCGAAGGCGAGGCCGCCTGGCGTGAGGAACGGGAAGGCGCCGTCTCCGGTGATCTGGACGCTCGTCGGGTGCTGAGCGAACAGAGCCGGATCGACGTCCAACGTGACCTGGGTCGTTTCGGGGTTCGGATCATTCGGGATCACGACGTTCTCGATCAACCCGTTGCCGATCTCGCTGCCCTGTGCGTTGTAGAACTTAATTCCACCCGCCAGGTTGCACACGAGCGGGAGCCCGTGTGGGTTGCAGTTCGAGATGCGGCTATCGAAGTCCATCGTCACGACGCTCCCCGCCGAGTTGAACTGCACGGCGTACATGTCAGGCCCGGAGGTGTAGCCCTGCGAGCTGGCACCAGCGTTGCCGCCGAACGGGACTGCACCCGGCGAGTTGGTGATGACTCCACCCTTGCTCGACGTACCCGTCGGGAAGGGCGGCCCGGTGCCGCCAGGGCCCTCGGCCTGCACTGCGTCACCGGTCACACCGGCACCGACAGCGAACTCGTTCGCCCAGTTGAGGCCGGGGAACGTGACGGCCACCGTGGTGGCCGACCCGATCGTGGCCGATCCGGCGGGGGCGAAGACCTTCTCGCCGTCCGCCAGCACCACGAAGAAGTTGGTCGCGATGACCGACCCCGTGACGATCGGCTTGTCGAACTGGTAGAGGATCTGGTTAGAGATCGGCGTCACCGTCGCGGACAGCAGGTCCTCGATCGACG
>DASZLC010000167.1:0-3938 GCA_035552615.1 Solirubrobacteraceae bacterium | reverse complement strand
TGCCAGCACTGCGGACAAGGCGCACGATCGTGAGGAGTTCCGCCAGCTGCTCGACGACATTCGTGAGCTGCCCGAGACCCAACGCACGGCGCTGATCCTGCGGGAGATGGACGCGCTCTCCTACGAGCAGATCGCCGAGGCGATGGAGACAACGGTCTCCAGCGTCAAGTCACTGCTCGTCCGCGCGCGCGTGGCGCTCACCGAGGCCGCCCAGGCGCGTCTGCTGAGCTGCGACCAGGTGCGCGAGGAGCTCGCCGAGGTCGCCGAGGGGATGCGCCGCAAGCCCAGCGCGCCGGTGCGCCGCCACGTCAAGAACTGCGATCACTGTGCGGTCTTCCAAGGTCAGATGCGCAGGACCGACAAGGCGCTCGCCGCACTCGCGCCGGTCGGCCTGTTGGCACTGTTCCGCAAGCTTCTGTTTGCCCACGCCGGCCACTCCGCGGCCGGCTCGGCTGGTGCCCATGCCGGCGTCGGCGCGATCGGTGCCGGCTCTGCAGGGAGCGGCGCGGCTGGAGCGGCGGGCGCGGCTGGAGCAGGTGCCGCCGGAGCAGCAGGGGCCGCCGGAGCAGCAGGTGCCGCCGGAGCAGCAGGTGCCGCCGGAGCAGCAGGGGCAGCAGGCGCCGCCGGCGGCTCCGCGGGCGGCCTCATCACCGCCGGCGTTGGCGCGGTCGCGACCAAGGCGGCGGCGGGCCTCGCCGCTGCGGCGATCGTGACCGCAGGCACCGTGGCCGTCACTCGAACCGTTACTCCTCACCACGGCCCGTCGGCCGGCACGCTCGTCTCACGGTCAGTGAACTCAGGCGTCAATGATGCGGTCAAGGGCAGCGCGAAGCTCGGGGGCTCGGTCGGACTGGTGCCGCGGCGCGGCGGGCATAGCGCCCACAGGCCTCTCAAGACCGCTAGCGCCGCAAGTGTCAAGACCGTGCCGGCGCAGGCCGCGACGTCAACGAGCCCCGCGACGACGACCCCGCCTGCCGCCACGACGGACACGCACACCCACAAAACGGCGATCGTGACCGCCACCACCCCGGCCACGCCAGTCGTGACGACGCCTGCGTACGAGCAGACAACGCCCGGTGGCACCATCGCGACCGTGACGACGAGCACCGGCACGACCGGCGGCGTCGCCCCGATCCCGCCGACCACGACGTCAACCACGCCGACGACGGGCACTACGCCGACGACGGGCACCACGACCACGACGCCGACCACATCGACGACGTCGAACACCTCGACGACCAGCACCACCACGCCGACGACGAGCACGACGAGCACGACGCCGACCACACCGACGACGTCGACGACGTCGACCACCTCGACGACCAGCACCACCACGCCGACGACGAGCACCCCGCCCGCCGGGACCGGCAGCGGCTCCTAGGCAGTCGTCTCGCCGTGAGGGCAACCGGACGTCGGTAGTCCCGAAAGGGCGACTCACGTCGGTCCGCACGGGCGGATCGCCTAGGATCCGGCCACTTTGATCGACTTCGAGCACTTCCTTCAGGTCGACATGCGCGTCGGTCGCGTAACCGCCGTCGACGACTTTCCTCAGGCGCGCAACGCCGCCTGGAAACTCACGATCGACTTCGGTCCCGAGCTCGGGAGCAGGCGCTCTTCAGCTCAGATCACGACCTACACACGCGAGCAGCTGCTCGACACGCTGGTCGTCGGGGTCGTCAACTTCCCTCCCCGTCAGATCGGCCCGTTCATGTCAGAGGTGCTGGTGCTGGGCGCACTCGACGATGCGCTTGGGGTCGTGCTGCTGCGTCCGGATCAGGATGCCGAGATCGGCTCTCGGATCGGCTGACCGCCGCGCCCGCCGATCACCTCGCCCCCTAAGCGAGGTGCGTCTGCCCCGGATCGAGCACGACCACGTTCGACGTCGTGGCCGATTCGACGTCGGACTTGAACGCCTGAGCGTCGGTCTCAATCACCGGGAAGGTGTTGTAGTGGCACGGGATCACCGTCTTGGCGCCAACCAGGTCGGCGGCATCGACAGCGTCGACGCGATCCATCGTGTAGTGCCCACCGATGCACATCAGCGCGTAGTCGATCGGATGGCGCTTGCCCACCAGCGAAAGGTCTGAGAACAGGCCCGTGTCGCCGAGGTGGTAGACGATCGTGTCCTTGAAGTTGATCAGCAGGCCGGCGGGGGTGTTGACGGTGCCCTTGGGCGTGGTCGACGTATGCCACGCCGGCACCATCTTGACCCAGCCCCAGTCGAACTGCACGGTGCCGCCGATGTTGATGTCCTGGGCGTTTGCGCCGTCCTCGCCGAACTCGCCGGCGAGCTCGACGATCGCCAGCACCGGCGCGCCGGTGCGCTTCGAGATCGGGACCACGTCGGTGACGTGGTCGGCGTGGCCATGGGTCACGAGGATGCTCGTCGGGTTCAGGTCATCCGCGGCGATCGTCGCCTTCGGGTTGCCGGTCAGGAACGGGTCGATCAGAACGGACGTGTCACCTTCTGCAAGCTCGAATGTGGCGTGACCGTAGTACCTGATTTCCATGTCTATTGGTCCTCCTGATCGGTGTCTGTGTCGGAGCGGGCCTCAGCGGGCGCGTGGCCCAGTTCCCGTGCGAGCTCGAAGCCGACGGCGACGCCGACGAGCATCGTCAGCCGTGTCTCCTCGGCAAATAGCGTCCGTACGGCAACGATGCGGTCCTCCGGGCGCTCGGCGCTGATCGCCTCTTTGACCGCCGCCTCATGGGCGGTGTCAAACCAGCCGCCCTCCTGTAGCGCGCTGCCGAGCACCCGCTGCAGGCTGGGTGCCGCGCGGCTCACGAGGCTCTGTGCGGCGACCAGCCGACCGGGGTCGCTGAGCGCCGCGATCGCGGCGTCGATTTCGGCATCGGAGAAGCTCACTCCGCTCCCAGCTTCGCAGATTCGTGCCGCCGCGGACCGCCGGCAGGACGGGGAATCAGACCAGCGCCGGCCTCAGCCGGGATGGATGCGCGCCAGCAGCGAGCCGAGTATGAGCCCGGTCGCGGTTCCGACACCGGCCGCGACCCAGCTCGCGTCGGTTGTGGCCAGATGCATCAGCGCGATCACCGCGGCCAGCACTCCGGTCCCGATCAGGTCACCGTCGACGTCGTGCTTGCGCGCCAGCCGCCGCAGGTCCGGGACGGCCCATGCCGTCAGCAACGCCAGCGCCGCCCCATTGCCGCCCACGGACAGCTCGTTGCTCGTCTGCGATGCGAGCGCAATCCCGCCGGCGCCGCCGACGAGCGCCAGGATGATCACGACCAGGGGCCCATGGCGCCGTTCATTCAGGGTCCCGTAGATCGCGATGATCGCAAGCGCAACGAAGGCGTAGCCCGTGTTGTCGTAGACGAACGGTGCCGTGAACGCTCGCCACCACTGGCTTCCCGGGTTTCCGGCGACGACAAGATCGGAGAGGTTGATCGCGCTGGTCCGCCAGACCAGGCACCCGGCGATACCGAGCCCCACCAGCAGCAAGCTCGCGTACGGGGGCGCGTCGTGACGGATGCCGGGAATCTCGCCGCGCCGCAGGCGCGGAAGCGATGTCGTCGTCGGCCGGCGGCTGACGCGCTCGGCGATGCGCCCGTCGCGATCGATCTTCGGCGCGCGCTTGCGCAGCCGCTGCCCGCAGTACGGACACTCCGTTATGTACGGGCTGACCTCCGATCCGCAGTTCTTGCATACGACGAAGAGATCTGGGCCGCCCGTACTCACGCCATCAAGTGTAAAGCCGTCAAAAGGGGGCGCAGCCCACTCGGCCGCGCGGCGGCCGGGATTAGACTCGCAGGAGGCAAGTCCTACAGAACCCGGCAAAGGTGGACCAGATGGCTCTCGGATATCAAGGCAAGCTGTACATACTCGCGTTCGACCATCGTGGCTCCTTCCAGAAGAAGATGTTCGGGATCGAAGGCGACCCCACGCCGGAGGAAATCGCCACGATCGAGGACGCCAAGCG
>DASZLC010000166.1:0-2214 GCA_035552615.1 Solirubrobacteraceae bacterium | reverse complement strand
GGCGCTGTGGATCGTCGATTACTTCCCCAGCAGCCGGCGGTGGATGGAGGAGACCCACCCGCCGCGCGCGGCGTTCCTCGAGCTGCTGCCCGGGGCCGAGCTCGTTACGTTCGAGTTCGAGGATCTCCAGGACGCATCACTTGCCGCGCTGTCGACCGACCCCGAGCTCGTGGTGCGGGCGGCTGCGAGAGGCGAGACGAGCTACTTCGAGCGGATGCGACGAGACCACCCGGCCGAGCTGGACGCGGGGCTGGCACGGCTCCGTGAGGACATCGCGGCCGGTCGCGCGCCGAGGGGCGCCGGCACCGCCACGATCCTCAGCTGGACAAAGCCGGCCTAGTGGAGGTGCTGCAGCCCGGCGATCAGCACCTGCCGGACGGCGGGTGCCGCGGTCGCCCCGCCGGCGCCGTTCTGCGGGAACAGCGCTCCGACGACGATCCGTGGGCGGCCGACCGGCGCGTACCCCACGAACCACGCGTCGGTGTTCTGGTTCTGGTTGGCCTGCTGGTTCGCGCCGGGCCCTTGAGTCGTCGTCAGCTCGGCCGTGCCGGTCTTGCCGGCGACCGTGATCCCGGGGATCTGCGCGGCGGTGCCGGTCCCGTACTGGACGACGGCGATCATCATCTGCTGGACCTCATCGGCGACGTGCTTGGTGATCACGCGGACGAAGCGGGGCTTCTGGCCGTAGACGAGCGTCGGGATCGGGCGCCGGCCACCCATCGCCATTGTGGCGCCGACGTCGGTCATCGCCAGCGCAGAGGTGAGCACCATCCCCTGGCCGATCGCGGAGGAGCCGACGGCGAGCGCGTCGCCGATCGTGCTCGCTGAGGGGATCTCAGGGATCGCCGCACCGGCGATCGAGCTCGGCTGGTTGAAGCCGAACTTCTCGGCCATCGCCACCAGTCGTGCGCCGCCGAGCCTGGCGCCGAGCGGCGCGAACACGGAGTTGCACGAGACGGCGAACGCGTTGATCAGCGTCCCGCCGCACACCTCGCCGTTGGCATTCTGGAGCGTGTAGCCGTCGATCGTGGCCGAGCTCGCGTCCGCGAAGACCGTCGCCGGCGTGGCCAAGTGTGCGGTGAGCACGGCGCTGACGGTGATCATCTTCATCGTCGAGCCGGGCGGCTGGAGGTCCGAGAACGCGATTCCGGCGAGCGCCAGCACTGCGCCCGTATGCGGGTTGATCGCCGCGATGCCGGCGAGGTCGGGGCCCATCGCCTGGATCGCCGCAGCCTCGATCGCCGGGTCGATCGTCGTATGGACCGGAAGCCCCGGCACCGGTTGGCTGCGCGCGAGCACGCGATGGCCGGCCCGCAGCGTGCCGCCAGGGAGCCCCGCGAGCTGCGGCTGGAAGATCCGCTCGAGCCCATCGAGCCCGACCTTCGCGTTGGGCGGATAGCCCTGTTGCTCGTACGACGGCGCCAAGTCGCCCGGGATCGCCTCGAGCCCGCCGACGATCTGGCCGGCCACTGACGGGATCGGCGAGGTGCGGTCGGGGCCTTGCGCGAGCGGTGTGCCGTCGTCCGCGAGCAGCGAGGCGCGCGGAGGCAGGCGCATCCTGCGCGAGAGGTGCTCGCCCGCACCGAGGCCAGGGAACAGCAGCGAGTCGGAGTAGCGCACCTCGGCCGCGGACCCGGTCCCGACGAGCGGCACGTCGAGCGAGCCTTTGAGCGTGCCGAACACCGCTGTGGTGACGCGCACCCGAACCGGGATCACGTCACCCGTCCGGCTGCCAACCTTGATCACATGCAGCGACTGGAGCGTGGCCGTCCGGGCGGTGTTCTCGTACGCCGTCACGAACGCGCTCTCGGTGATCCCCGCGCGCGAGGCCGGATCGAGCAGGCCGTACATCCGCGCGTAGTCGCTGTGCACCCACGCCCTGACGTAGTTGGTCACTAGCTGGCGCTCGGCGCGTCCCGGGCCGGTCGCGTAAACGATGCCGGCGGCGAAGGCGACCGCGGCGATGCCAACGAGCGGGGCGGCGCGCGTCAGCAGGCGGCGCCGGCGCAACGTGAAGCCGGCCGAGCGTTGAGGCCGCACTGCCCGAGCTCCATCTGCTGCGCCCACCTTGCTGGGAACGGTAGAGAATGGAGGTTCGGCGCGCTCTGCGGCGTACCCTGACTCCGTGACCGCGATCGACTGGCTGATCGTCGTGTTCTGCGCGCTGCTCGCGTTCTACGGCTACACACAGGGATTCATCGTCGGCGGGCTGTC
>DASZLC010000165.1:0-1852 GCA_035552615.1 Solirubrobacteraceae bacterium | reverse complement strand
TCAGCGGTGATCGAATCGGCCAGCGAGCAGCCGGCATCGGGATCGGGAATCAGGACGCGCTTGTCGGGACACAGCACCGAGGCCGTCTCGGCCATGAAGTGCACGCCGCAGAAGACGATCGTCCCGGCGTCGGCCTTCGCGGCCTGCTGGGAGAGCCCAAGCGAGTCCCCGACGTAGTCGGCAACGTCCTGAATCTCCGGCAGCTGATAGTTGTGGGCGAGGATCACGGCGCCGCGTTCGCGGGCGAGCGCGCGGACCTCGTCCTGGAGGGCAGGGATGTTTTCGAGTAGCAAAGGGCCGTCGCCGGCCATTGGCAAGTTCATGGCAGGGCCTCAAGGATCAGAGATAGATCGAGTGCCGGCGCGCTGTGGGTCAACGCACCGATCGATATGAAGTCTACGCCGGTGCCCGCGACTGCTCTGAGCGTCTGGAGCGTGACGTTCCCGCTCGCCTCCAGCTTGGCCCGTCCGGCCACGCGGGCGACCGCCTGACGCAAGCCATCGATCTCCATGTTGTCGAGCAGGATCATCGGCGCGCCGGCGGCGAGCGCCTCGTCGACCTCGGCCAGCGTGCGGCACTCGACCTCCAAGGGCAGGTCGGGTGCGTGCTCGCGCCCGGCCCGCACCGCGGCGCCGACCCCGCCGGCCATCGCCGCGTGGTTCTCCTTGATCAGCACCATGTCGTACAGCCCGGCGCGGTGGTTGGTGCCGCCGCCGGCGGCGACCGCTGCCTTCTCCAGCGTCCGCAACCCGGGCGTCGTCTTGCGGGTGTCGAGGATCTGGGCGCCGGTCCCCTCGATCTCCCGGACGCAGCGCGCGGTCAGCGTGGCCACGCCGGAGAGGCGCTGGAGGAAGTTCAGGGCCGTGCGCTCGCCGGTGACAATGCTCCGCGCCAATCCCTCGACGCTCAGCACCGGGCCGGACTCGCGCCACGTCCCCTCCGCGACCAGCGGCTCGACGGCGACGGCGGGGTCGAGCGCGGCGAAGACCTCCCGCGCCACCGTGATCCCGAAGATCACCCCGGGCGCCTTCTGGGTGATCAATCCCCCGGCACGAGCGGCGGCGGGAACGGTCGCGGCGCTCGTGACATCGCCGTCGCCGACGTCCTCGGCCAGCGCACGCGCCACCGCGTCGTCGATCAGCGCAGGGTCCACGGCGGCGGGCATGGGGCGCGGGCTGGTCGGCACATGATCAGATCAGTTAGGTTAGCCACCGGGAGCCTGCTCCCAGCCGGGGCAATCAACACACAGGAGGCAGCAGTGAAAGCTCGACTCATCGGCGCACTTGGAGCTTCGATTCTTGTCGCGGGAGCGCTCGGCGCCACCGCGGGGGCCGCGGGGCCGCCGCCGCCGACCGCCACCAGCGGGGCGACCGTGCAGCAATTGGCGGCTAACCTGAAGACACCGACGTCGTTCGCGTTCGGCGACGGCGCCGTGTTCGAGGGCGACGGCGGCAACAGCACGTCCGGGCCGCCGAACGGCGGCGTGTTCGTGATTAGCAACGGGACGGCGACGGAGCTCGCCGGCTCGCCGGAGTTCGTCGGTGGACTCGTGTTCCACGGCGGCACGCTGTACGTCAGCGGCGGCACCGTGACCGGGAAGCACAGCGCCAAGTGGCAGGTGCTGGCGTGGAGCGGATGGAACGGCACAAAGTTCACCAAGCAGAAGGCGATCTGGACGGCGCCGAAGGGCCTTGACGGCCTGAACGGGCTCGGCTTTGCCGGCGGCAAGGTGTACGTCGGCGCCGATGTCGGGCTCCAGGACGGCAACGACCACGGCCCGGCGACCCTGACCCCGGATCTGTACGAGATGTTCACGGTCTCGCCGACCGGCAAGGGCGCGAAGGTATTCGCC
>DASZLC010000164.1:0-24194 GCA_035552615.1 Solirubrobacteraceae bacterium | reverse complement strand
CGGACGCTGATCGCCCCTTGGCGGGCGGCCGAGATCATGGCCAGCACATAGTCGATCTGCGACTCGATCATGAACACCTGCGAGGTGCTCCCGGTGCCGGTGTTCGGCCCCGAGAGGAGGGCCATGTTCGGGAACCCGGCCACGGTCGTGCCGCGGTGGGCCTCCATGCCGCCGGCCCACGCCTGATCGAGGGTGATCCCGTCGACGCCGCGGACATCGAGGCCGGTGAACACCGCTTCGATGTCGAAACCGGTGGCCGCGACAAGCGCATCGACGGGATGCTCGACCCCGTCGGAGGTGACGACAGCCGACGGGGTGACGCGCTGAATCCCCGACGTCTCGATCGCCACGTTGGACCGCGCGACGCCCTGAAAGTAGTCGTTGGAGAACAGGATCCGCTTGCAGCCGAGCCGGTAGTCGGGGGTCAGCTGCCGCCGCTTCTCGGGGTCGTTGACGGTCACGCGTAGAAAGGCACGCGAGACCTGCTCCAGGCCGGCGAGGATCCGGTGGCGCCGGGTGAGGCCGGTGGCCAGGCCCTCGGTGATCGCGAAGATCGCCGCGCGGATCGCCCGCTGGATGGCCGGCACCCGCGGGTACAGCCGCTTCTCCATCCGCGTGATCGGGCGATCGGCCTTCGGCAGCACCCACGGCGCCGTGCGCTGGAAGACGGTCACGTGACTCGCGCCCGGGGCGATCTGGGGGACGATCTGGATGGCGCTCGCCCCGGTGCCGATCACGCCGACCCGGCGCCCGGCCAGCGGAACGTCATCGTTCCAGTGGGCGGAGTGGAACAGCGCGCCCTCGAACTCCTCCAGGCCGTCGATGCTCGGGAACGTCGGGCGGTTCAGCGCCCCGAAGCCACCGACGACGAAGCGCGCGATGAGCGCCGGCCGGTGGTCGATCATCACCGTCCAGCGCTGACGCTCGGCATCCCAGTGGGCGCCGGTGACGTTTGCGCCGAACCGGACACGGCGGCGGACGTCGAACCGATCGGCGCACTGCTCCAGATAGGCGCGGATCTCGTCGGCGTGCGCGTACATGTGCGACCACCCAGGGTTCGGCGCAAACGAGAACGAGTACAGCGGCGAGGGCACGTCGCAGGCGCACCCCGGGTAGTGGTTGTCACGCCAGGTGCCGCCCAGCGACTCGGCGCGCTCCAACACCACGAAGTCGTCGATCCCCTCCTGGCGGCAGCGGATCGCCATCCCGAGCCCGGCGAAGCCGGTGCCGACGATCGCCACCTCGTGCTCGGCGAGCAGCTCGCTCGCGCCGTTCACCTGTTCTGCCGTCTCGATCATCGTGCCTCCGCCGTTGTCACAGAACTGTAGCCACGTACGCATCCGTTCATCTGCGGTTACGCTGCCGAGATGGTGACCCGCCCGACCAGGACCCCCCGGCTGACGCCGGAGGCGCGCCGCGCACAGCTGCTCGACGCGGCCCTCGACGTGCTCACCGAGCAGGGGTTCGGTGCGGTCACGGTCGAGGCGGTGGTGCAGCGCGCGGGCGTGACGCGCCCCGTCGTCTACGACCTGTTCGGCGACCTGCAGCAGATGATGGTGGCGCTGATCGACACGGCCGAGCGCACGACGCTGGAGCCGCTGCTGGAGATCGTCGACGTGCACCCGGGTGACGACGTCGACCCCGACCGGTTCCTGCACGACTGCGTGCTGGCGTTCCTGCGCGCCGTGAAGTCCGATCCGCGGACGTGGCGGCTCGTGCTGATGCCTCCGCGCGGCAGCTCGGTCGAGCTGCAGCAGCGCATCCGGCGCAGCCGCCTGCTGGTGGCCGACCGGGTCACCGCGCTGCTCGACTGGGGCATCCCCCGCCGGGGCGGCCCTCCCGGGCTCGATCACTCGCTCGCCGCGCGGCTGATCGTCGCCGCCGGCGAGGACGCCGCTCGGCTGATGCTCGCCCATCCGCGCCGGTTCACGCCCGAGCTGCTGGCTCGCCAGGCGCGGGACTTCCTGCGCCTGATCCCGCACGAGCCGCGCCCGCACGGCCTACCGAAGCCGGAGCTGACGATCCCGATTCCGCGACCGGCCAGCCCGCCGGCCGCCGTGCCGGGGGCACGCAAGCGGATGCCCCAGTCTCAGCGGCGCGAGCAGCTGCTCGACGTGACCCTGGCTCTGCTGGCCGAGGAGGGCTTCGGCGCGCTCAGCATGGAGGCGATCGCGCGTCGCGCCGACGTGAACCGTGCCGTGGTGTACCGGAGCTTCGCCAACCTCCACGTGCTGCTGGCCGCGCTGCTGCACCGGGAGGACAAGCGCATGGGAGCGATGCTTGACGAGCTGCTCCCGGCCGTTCCCACCGGCACAGCGGGAGAGCTGCTCAGCCTCTTGCTGGCGCGCTACCTCGGTGCCGTCGTGGCCGCCCCGCTCACCTGGCACCTCGCGCTGCTGCGCCCCGAGAGCGCGCCGCTGACCCTCCAGAAGCTCGTGAACCGGCGCCGCGCTGCGCTCGCCGGCCGGCTCGCGCCGCTGGTGCGGTGGGGGGTCGCCGCCGGCGGCACGCCGCGCCCCGAGGTCGACCTGGAGGCGCTCGGCCGGATGCTGCTCACCGTCGGCGAGGAGCTCGGCCGGCTGGCGCTCGACGACCCCGAGTTCCCGCCCGAGCGCCTGCTCACCGGCTGCTGGACGCTGCTGAACGTCCTCGACCCCGCCCCCGGGGTCTAGACGGTCGCCGTCGGCAGCATCTCGGCCGGTGGGCTCGCGCCGCGCACGTTCCTGGCGCCCGGACCGCGGCCGAAGAACGCGTCGGCTTCGCGGTAGCCGGTGTCGAACAGGTATTGCTTCTGCTCGTCTGAGAGCGCGAAGGCGAGTGTCGGCACATCGCCCGTGGGAATCCCGATCGAGCGGTCGGCGTGAGCGCTGAGCTGTAGCTCGTTCAGCGAGTTGAGGCTCGTGTTCAGCAGGCTGAGCATCATGCTGACCGGCCAGATCCGACCGGCCGGTTGGCTGGCGTGGTCGCGCCCACCGCCGGCAGCGCGGTCGTCGAGGCGGAAGCCCCACGTCGGATGGTTCGGGTCGTCGCAGTCGAAGATGCCCATCGGGAACGGGCTGCAGACGCCGCCGTCGACGAGCAGCGCCATCGCCCCGGTCTCGGCATGGCGCATCCGCACGGGCGGGAACATGTACGGGTACCCCGCGCTGATCCGGACGGCGTCGGCGATCGGGAAGCGGTCCGGCTCCCATGGCTCGCCGCGCTCATCCAGGTAGAGCCGCGCGTCCTCGGGGAACACGACCATCCGGCGGTGGACGATGTCGGTGCCGATCACGTGGAGCCGGCCTTTCAGCTCACCGAACGTCCTGACCGGCCGGGGCGCCTGCGCCAGCAGCGACTCGATCATCGCGTGAAGCGCGCGCCCGCGGGTCACCGCGCGCACGGTCAGCAGGTTGCGAACCTGCCCGAGCCGGCGCGGGTTGCCGTAGTCGGCGAGCGTGGCCAGGTCGATCTCGTGCAGCCGCTCACGCAGCGCGTCGGCCGAGTACCCGACGGCGAGCGCGGCGGCGGTGATCGCGCCGGCTGAGGTGCCGGCGAGCTTGTCCCACTCGTCGTAGCCGTGCTCCTCGGCTGCCTTCAGCGCGCCGGCGAAGGCCAGCGCCTTCATCCCTCCACCGGAGAAGACGGCGTCGGCCTTCATCACGCGATCCTCACCGGCACGCTCGTCGCCGAGCGCAGGTACGGGTCGCTCTGCCACTGCGGCTCCCCGTCGAGCTCCAGCAGGGGAAGGTCGAGCAGCGCGCCGAAGGCGACCGGCGCGACGTGCTCGACGAGCGGCGCGCCGACGCAGGTGTGGATCCCGCGGCCGAAGGCGAAGTGCCGAGCATCGCGGTCGAGCCGCAGCGCATCGGGATCGGTGTCGTCGAAGTCGCGGTCGGCCGAGCCGATCACCGCCGTCACCTGCGTTCCGGCCGGACACGGCCGATCGCCGAGCGTCGTTGCCGTCGCCGCGTAGCGATCGATCACCTGCACCGGGCCGTCCAGGCGCAGCAGCTCGTCGATCGCCTTCGGCAGCAGTGTGCGGTCGGCGCGCACCTGGCTCAGCGCATCCGGGTTCGACAGCAACCGCCACATCCCCGTGGCGATCAGGAACGTCGTCGACAGGTATCCGGCCACCAGCAGATCGACCAGCGTCGCGTGCAGAAGCTCGTCGGCCAGCCCCTGAGCGGCGAAGCTGTCGCGCAACTCGGTCAGCAGGCCGGGCTGCGGCGTCGGCGGTTGGCGCTGCAGGATGCCGGTGAAGAACGTCCGCAGCGCCATCGATGCGCTCAGCCCGGCGAACCGAAGCTGGGGCAGCTGAGCGGTGTCGTGGGCGAGCGTGATCGCGCTCTGCCACGCCATCAGCCCCTGCCGCATCGCCGGGTCGTTCTCCACCCCGAGGAGGTCCATCAGCACGGCCGCCGGCAACGGCAGCGCGTAGTCCTGCACGAGCTCGACCCGGCCCCGTCCGGCCAGGCCGGCCAGCAGCTGCTCGGCGTGTGCGGCGGCGATCGCGGGCGCGCGGTCGGCCGCCGCCGCAATCACCAGGGGCTCCACGGCCGCTCGGATGCAGGTGTGCGAGGGTGGGTCGGAGCTGAACAGCCCGGGCGGGAAGGCGGCCATCGGCGCGCCGGGGCCCGATGCCGGCGCCGGTGCGCCCGGCGGGTGCTTGCGCCACACGTCGGTGCCGGTCAAGATCGCCTCGCACTCCTCGGCCCGGAAGCACCACAGGCTCTGGTAGGCGGCCACCTGCGACATCGGCTGCCAGCGGCGGAACATCGCGTACACCGGGAACGGGTCGGCCAGGAACCGGGAGTCACGCGGGTTGAAGCGCGCGGGATCGAACGGGGCGCCGATCGCGCGGATGATCGCCGGCGCCGCCGCCGCGGTGATCGTCAGGTGCGGCTGATCGCTCTCGCAGGCGATCAGGCACGGGTCGGCCGGTACCGGTACGTCGGGCCTGACGTCGAGATCGAGCGCGCTGATGGTCGGCACGGTGCACGTCGACGGCGCCGGCGAGCTCGGCGGGGCGGGCGGGTCGAGCACCACGGCGGCCAGCACCGCCGCCACGTCGGCGGCGTAGGCCTCGCGCCCACCGGGCACCCCGTCCAGCGCGCCGAGCGTGTCTCCGGGAAGCGTCGGCAACGGCCGAGCACCCCAGCTGCCCTCGGCGATCGGCGCTTCCCCACCGGCCGCGCGCAGCACGACCTGGCCCCGCTCCCCACCATCCCAGTCAACGAGCAGGTGGCCGGGGTTCAGCGTGCGAAGGCCGTCGCCGCGCCCGCAGGCGACCAGCACGCGCCGCGGCGCCTGCGGCCAGCGCAGCCGCTGCAAGAACGCCCGGCGATGCGGGCTCTCCTCGGGCGCGCCGGCGGCGTCGAGCCAGATGATGTCCATCTCCTGGTTGGCGACCGACTGAAGCTGCTGCTGGAACGGGGCCAGAGCCGGGAGCTCGGCGGCGAGGTGAGCGACGAACCACTGGACGCCGAGCTGGGTGATCGTGCCGCGGTGCGGCGTGTCCCACGTGACGAGCAGCGTCACGTGATGGTCGATGCGTTCCGCCTCCATGTCCGCCAGCGCGACCCGGGCGATCAGCCCGCCCATGCTCCAGCCGAGCACGCTCAGCGGCAGCGCCGTCCGCGCCATCACCTCCGCGATGCACGCCCGCAGCACGGCGGCGTTGTCGAGGATCGAGCGCAGCCCGTCGTCGAGCCCGAGCACGACCAGGTCAAAGCCGGCCGTGCGCAGCGCGTCGAGCACCCCATGCTGGGCGAGCACGCCGACGCTGAAGTCGAAGCCGTGGCCGCCCGGGAAGCCCTCGACCACGATCAATGGGCAGCGCAGCTCCGCGTTGTCCGGCGCGCGCAGGATCCAGGCGGTGCCGCCGGTCACCGTGAACGTCTCGTCGGGTGTCGTCGTCGTGGTCACGTCATCCCTCGGAGAGCGCGCGCAGACCGCCGAGGCCGGGCATCAGGCAGTACACCGACCCGCGCGTGCGGGTCAGCGTCGGCAGCCCGGTCAGGACGAGCTCCTCGCGCGGGCCCGTGCGCACGACGAAGTGACCGCCGCCCTCCGGCTGCGCGCCGAGGATCGGCTCCCGGGTGCCGCGCAGCCCGGGCTGCGAGATGTCCATGTTCGCCCACTGCTGCAACACGAACTCGTACTGCAGCTGCAAGTCGGCGCACATGAACAGGCCGATCAGCCCGCGCTCGATCCCGTCCTCGCCGTCGGCGGGGTTCCACTCCGGCCCGTAGGCCATCCCGCGGCGGATGACGCGGCGAGCGCCGCGGAGCCCCACCGACCGCCCCGAGCGGGGATTCAGGCGGCGGATGTGACTGCCGATCGGGCAGCGGACTCCCAGCGAGTCGTCGAGGTACAGCGGGTTGCCCTCCGACGGGGCGTAGTCGAAGTCGTTGAGCGCGGCGAACCCCGGGACCGGCTCGGGAGCGTCTGGATGGGTGATCACGGGTGCGCCGTTGCGCCAGCGGCCCATGATCCGGCTGGCCAGCCACTCGCTGTCGAGCCCCCACTGCACCGACCACCGCTGCAGCGTCGCCTCAAACGCGGCCACGTCCTGGGCGAGGATCCGGAATGCGGCGTAGGTGGCGTTGTCGCCGATCCGGGGCGGGATCGCGCCGATGTGGTTGCCGCCGTAGAAGTTCAGGTAGCCGTCGCCGAGCAGCAGCTCGCCGGCCGGCATCGCCTCCTGGTCGTCGGCGGGCTGACGGCCGGGAGCGTCCGCGATTCGCGGCTGCGAGATCCCGTCGCGATAGCCGAAGTGGACCCGCCCGCCGGGCAGCGCGTCGGCGTCGAGGCAGGCCACCTCCTGGGCGCCATGGCGGGCCAGCGCGGCGCGCAGCTCGCCGCTGGCGGGCACCCGGACGCGCGCTCGATGCTCGTCGGAGTACAGGCTCAGGATCATGTGCACCGGCGGGTTGGCGGTGCCGCCGAGCTCCCACTGGTCGGGGGCGCTGGGGCCGATATCACCGAGCCCGACGTCCGTGATCCCGTCCGGGTCGGGCGCGAGCGCGCGGACCGCGGCGCCAGCTTGGAAGGCCGGGGGGAACGTCCCGAGCACCGTCTCAGGCAGCCCGAGCCCCTGCAGCCCGGCGAAGGTGATCCCGACATTCAGGCAGTAGCGCGGCCGCTCGCGCCACGTGTCGGCGTGGGACACGGTGGGCCCGGGGCCGTCGAGCAGCTCGGCGAGCAGCGCCCGCGCCTGGGCGACCTCTCCGAACGTCACAGCGAGATGGCGTGCGTTGCCTGCGCGGTAGCCCCGGAGCACGTTGCCCTGGATGTCGCGAAGGTTCAGCGTGGTCACGTCACGTTCCCGGTGAGGATCTCGATCGCGGTCAGCTCGGGGTAGGCGGACCACACTCCGATCGGCACGTTGTGCGTGCGGACGAAGTGGACGAACTCGCGCGGGTAGCGCTGCACGGGGAGCGGCGGGGCGTCGCGGACGAACCGGAGCACGGCGGTGAACTCGTCGCCGAGCACCGCCACGAAGTCCATGATGTAGGCGTCGAGCCCGCCGTCGTAGGTGGTGATCGTCCACAGCGTGCTGAAGTCGGGACTCGGCAGGAAACGCGCAAAGTGGACGTAGCGCAGGTTCGCCAGGGCAGCGTCGATGTCGGCCTGCCGCTCGGCCAGCAGCGTCAGCACCTCGCCCATCTGCGCCGGGCTCTTCAGCGGCAGGAACAGGTTCAGCGCGTTCTGGACCTTGCCCTCGAGCGGAAGGGTGGCGTTCGCTGGCGCGAACTCCTCCACTTGGATGGGGCGTGAGTGACTCATTGCAGGAGCGTCTCCGCCCGCCTGAGCTCGGCCCGCTGGCCCAACTCGGTGAACGTCGCGATCGCCGGGGCCAGGATCTGTTCCCGCTGCGCCTTCGAGCCGGCCAGCTCGGCGCGGACGAGCGCGATCCGGGCGGCGTCGAGCGGGCCGGCGGCGGTGACGATCGCGCGCTCGGCGCGCTTCAGCTCGCGGTTCGCGGCGTCGATCGAGCCGCGCTGTAGCGCCGAACGAGCGCGCATCACGCGGGCGCGGGAGCGGACGCCGACGAACGTCGGCGTCATGCGGGCCAGGACGCGCAGCCCGCGGGCGATCTTGCGGTCCAGTCTGGCGAGCGAGACGCCGCTGCTCGACGCCGCGCGCACCTCGAGCAGTACCTCGACGGCCTGCGCGGTCATCTCCGCCCACACCCAGCCGGTGGCCAGCTGACGCCCGGCCATGGCCAGGACCGCATCGGCCTCGGCCACCGCCTCGGCGTAGCGGCCCTGCCGGCAACGGGTCCACGCCGTCGTCGCCCATCGCTCGATCACGGTGCCGCCGTCGGAACCCGGGGTGGGGATGGCGAGTGCCGCGTCGAGGGCGACGGCAGCAGCAGCCTCCTCGCCGCCCGCCAGCAGCGTCTGCGCCTGGTCCAGGAACGACCAGCACAGGTTCACCTCGCTGCCGGTGCGCTCGGCCAGCTCCTGGGTTCGACGTGCCGCGATGGTCGCGCCGTCAATGCTGCCGCGGCACAGCTCCAGCGCCGAGCGCGTCTGCCACAGCTCCGCCTCGAAGTTGTAGTCGCCCAGCTCGCCGAACAGCTCCAGCGCGCGTCCGTTGGCCTCCAGCGCCGTCGACCATTCCCCCCGCTGGGCGCGCATGATGGCCAGGATGTTCCAGACGTAGGCGGCGGCCGGCGCATGCTCGTCGAGCGCGGCCATCTCCAGCGCGCGTGCACCGTAGCTGTCGCCGAGGGGCCGCAGTCCCATGACGCTGGCCACCGCGGCCGCGTGGGCGAGCGCCCGGGCGAGCTCCGGCGAGGGCCCGAGCCGCTCGGCGAGGTTCAACGCACGCACGGTGAGATCACACAACTCCACCGCCGAGCTGGCGTGCAGGTAGCTGATCTGAATCAGCACGCGGTGCGCCTCCACCGCCGTGGCCAGCGCCGGCGAGGGCGGTCCCGACGGCTCACGTGGCGCCCGCAGCAGGCGGCGACCCTGAATCGCCATCTGCGTCACCACCGAGCGCAGGCCCGCGGCCCGCGTCTGCGCCACCGGGAAGCCGAGCCGCTCCAGGGTCAGCTCCAACAGCGCCCGCCCGCCGACGAGGTTGCCGAGGAAGTAATGGGCGTCGGCCAGGCTCTTCTCCAACAGCGCGCGGCGCATCGGGTCGTGGTCGCCGATCTGCTCGACGGCGCGCTCCAGCATCCGTACGGCCTCGCTGAAGGCGCCCTCGCGCAGCGCGTCGCGCCCGCCCTGTTCCAGGTAGGGGAGCGCGCGTTGCGGCTCGCCTGCCTGCAGCCAGTGGTACGCCAGCAGCGCCGCGCTCCAGGTCCCCCCGCCAACGGCGCCGAGCTCCTCGTAGTGCTCGACGAGGTTGCGGTGCAGCGGCTGGCGCTGGGCGCCTGTCAGCAGCTGGTAGGCGACGTCGCGGACGATCTGATGGCGGAACGTGTACGCCCGCTCGCCGCCCGAGTTCTCGGCGTCGATCAGCTCCAGCGCGCACAGCTCGTCGAGGTGTGCGGCGACGATCGGCGGCGCCGCGGTGGGATGGGTTGCCGCGACGTCGCCCACGCTGAACGCCCGCCCGACGACCGACGCCGCCTTCAACGTCATCTCGTGCCCCGGGCGCAGGGCATCGACGCGGCTCAGCACGGTGCTTTCGATCGACGAGGGGATATCGATCAGCGGGCTGTCGTGGGGACCCAATATCTCGGCGCTGTCGCCGCCGACGCGGATCGTCCCGCTCGACACCATCGCCTGCACGAGCGACTCGCAGAACAACGGATGGCCCTCGACACGCTCCAGGATCAGGTCGAGCATCGCGCGCGGCACCGACGAGACGCCGAGCCGGCGCTGGATCAACGTGGTCGTGGAGTCGGCGTCGAGACTGCGGATCTCCAGCGCGGTGGCGCCCGGTGCGGCGAGGAGCTCTGCCCGCTCGGCACTCCCCGGCTCGCCGCTGCCCGCCTTGCGCTCGGTCACGAGCACGAGCAGCCGCGGCACCTCGGCCACGACGCGCAACAGCAGCGACCACGAAGCGCTGTCCAGCCATTGCGAATCCTCCACCAGCAGCGCGGCCGCTCGCTGCTCGGTCGCGGTGGCGATCGCCCGGGCGATCAGCTCGTTCGTCTGATCGCGCCGGACGTCGCCGACCATGCCCTCGGTGGTCGCGTTGTCGGGCGGAGCGCCGGCCATCACCGTCCCGAGCAGCGGCAGCAGCCGCGCATCGGTCCGCGTGGCGCCGACCCGTTGCAGCAGCTCCTCGGGGCCGTCGGCGGGCCCGAGCAGCTCCGCCACCACCGACCGCCAGGGGCCGTAGGGGGTCGTGCGGTCGATGGCGTCGCCGATCACCGCCAGGCGGCGCATGCCGGCGTCCTCGGCCAGCCGCATCGCCTGCAGCGCGACGGTCGACTTCCCGATCCCGGGCTCGCCGCTCAGCAGCACGGTGGCGCTGCGGCCGCTCTCCAGCACGTCGCCCATCCGGCCGAGGATCAGCGAGCGCTCGTCGTCGCGATCGACGACCATGCGCGATGTCGCAGCTGCGGCCTCCACGCCGGTCAGCTCCAGTACCTCGGCGGGCCGCCGCCGGCCCCGGACGCGGAGGTCAGGACGCGGCCGTCCGGCCAGCCGCAGCGTCGAACCGTTGGCGGTCGAGTCGTCGATCAGGATCGTGCCCTCGGCGAGCCCGCTGAGACGCGAGGCGATGTTGATGGCGTCGCCGAACAGGCTGTACTCGCGCCGGACGTCGGAGCCGAACACGCCGCACAGGACCTTGCCGCTGGCCACGCCGACGGTGCGGTTCTTGTACAGCGGTCCGAGCGCCTCGAAGGCCGCCTGGGCGCTGCGCAGGCCGCGCTCGACGTCGTCGGCGTGGGCACGCGGCGGCAGCCCGAAAACGCCCGAGCAGGTCAGGCCTTTGTTGTCGACGATCAGCTTGCTCGCCCCCCCGAAGCGCACCATCAGCTCCTGGAAGCGGTGCACCCCCTCGTGCACGCGCTCGAGATCGGACCCGTCGTCGCGCAGGCTCACCATCACCGCCGTGACCGGACGGAACTCGGCCAGCCATTGGCTCGACGCTCCGCCGGAGGCAATCACCGGCAGCGGCACGAACGGCCGGATCAGCTCGGCGGGAGGGTCGGGCTCCTGCAGCTCGCCGGCGCCGCTGAAGCGCGGCGTCGCGTTCACCTCCGCCAGCCCCGTTCCGGTCGCCTGCAGGCTGGTGTCTTGCAGCAGGACGGCAGCCTCCTCGGTCACGGTCACCGCGCCGGGGCGGCCGTGGCGCTCGGCGCGCGCCGCCTCCGCCAGCGCCGGCCCGGAGGGCACCAGTTCCCAGCGCCCGCCGAGCCCTCCGGCCAGGGTCAGCGACAGCGCGCCGGCCGAGATGCCGGCGCGGGTCGGCATCGCGGCGGCGCCACGTCCGCTCAGCTCGGCGATCCGCTCATGGATCCGCGCGGCGGCGGCCGCCGCACGTGCGACCGCTCCGCCGAGGGCACCGTCCTCGTCGGCCGTCCACAGGCAGAGAAACGAGTCGCCGGCGATCCCGAGCACGTCGCCGCCGTACTCGCGGACGGTCTCGACGAGCGCCACAAAGTAGGCGTTGACCTCGGCGGCCAACCGCTCCAGCCCCGCGGCGCCCTGGGCGCCGAGCCCCTCGGTGTGACTGGTGAACCCCTCGATGTCGGTCAGCAGCACGGCGCCGCGCAGCTCCTGGCGCTCGGGCCCGGTCAACGGCTCTCCCGGCCGTAGCCGTGAGGCCACGAAGCGCGACGTGAAGCTGCGAGCCAGGACCGGGTCGATCCCGGGCTCACCCCCGCGCTGGTTGACCGCTGCCGATGGATTCACTGCGCCCCGTGCGCAATTTACCGCACTGTGACGGATCGTCATGTGACGTTTGCGCGGGACGTATGATCGCCACCGTGCCGTCCGGTCCGCACCCATGAGCGCGACCTCCGTCGTCGCCCCGGGCGCCGAGCGCGGCCGCAGCCCGGTCGTCGTCGTCTTCTCGGGGCTGCTGCTGGTGATGCTGATCGCGGCGCTCGACTCCACGATCGTCTCGACCGCGCTGCCGACGATCGTCGGAGACCTCGGCGGGCTGAACCACATCTCGTGGGTCGTCACGGCGTACCTGCTGGCCCAGACCGCGGTGACGCCCGTGTACGGCAAGCTCGGCGACCTGTACGGGCGCAAGATCGTCCTGCAGGTGGCGCTCGCCGTCTTCCTGATCGGCTCCGCGCTGTGCGGCGCGGCCCAGAACCTGCCGATGCTGATCGCCTTCCGGGCCTTGCAGGGACTCGGCGGCGGCGGGCTGATCGTCTCGGCCCAGGCCGCCGTCGGCGATGTCGTCCCGCCCCGTGAGCGCGGCAAGTATCAGGGCGTGTTCGGCGCCGCCTTCGGGCTGGCCAGCGTGATCGGGCCGCTGCTCGGTGGGTTCTTCACCACGAACTTGAGTTGGCGATGGATCTTCTACGTGAACCTGCCGCTCGGGGCGATCGCGTTCATCGTGCTGGCGGCCACGCTGCCGTCGAGGCGCGAGGAGCAGCGCCATCGGGTCGACTACACGGGCGCCGGGCTGCTGGCCGCGGCGCTCAGCGCGATCGTCCTCACCTGCACGCTCGGGGGCACCTCGTACGCGTGGGGGTCGGCCGTGATCATCGGGCTGGGGATCGGGGCGGTGGCGCTCGTCGTGGCATTCGTGGCCTGGGAGCGGCGCGCGGCCGAGCCGGTGCTGCCGCCGCGCCTATTCACCAACCGCGTGTTCTCGGTGACGAGCGGCGTGGGGTTCGTCGTCGGGTTCGCGCTGTTCGGCTCGGTCACCTATCTGCCGCTGTTCCTGCAGGTCGTCAACGGCGCCAGCCCGACCGGCTCGGGCCTGCAGATCCTGCCACTGATGGGCGGCCTGTTGATCACGTCGATCGGCTCCGGGCAGCTGATCAGCCGCACCGGGATCTACAAGCCGTTCCCGATCGCCGGCACGGGGGTGATGGTCGTCGGCCTGCTGCTGCTGAGCGGGATGAGCTCGACCACCTCGCGGGCCACCGCCTCGCTGTTCATGTTCGTCCTCGGGCTCGGCCTCGGGATGGTAATGCAGGTGCTGGTGCTCGCCGTCCAGAACTCGGTCGACTACTCCGACCTCGGGGTCGCCACCTCGGGCGCGACCCTGTTCCGTTCGATCGGCGGCTCCATCGGCACGGCGATCCTCGGCTCGATCTTCTCCAGCCGGCTGGCCTCGCAGCTCGCTCAGCGCCTCGGCCCGTCCGCCGCCTCGGTCCATGTGAACGCCGAGAACCCGGCCGCGCTGGCCAAGCTGCCGCCCGCGATCCACTCGAGCTACATCACGGCGTTCACGAACGCGCTCGGCACCGTGTTCGTCGTCGCGGCGGGCGTGAGCGCGGCGGCGTTCGCGCTCAGCTGGTGGTTACAGCAACGGCCGCTGCGCGACAGCGTCGCCGCCGGCAGCGGCGTCGGCGAGAGCTTCGCGATGCCGAAGCACACCGACTCCAACGCCGAGCTGGCCCGAGCACTGTCGGCGCTGCTCGGCCGCGAGGGGCGCAAGCGCCTGATCCAGGGCCTGGCCGAACGGGCACAGGTTCCGCTGACGCCGGCCGGATGCTGGCTGGCCGTCCGCCTGGACGAGGACGCCGACGCGGACATCCCGGCGCTGTGCGGGAGCTACGACGTTCCCGTGGAGGTCGGCGAGCGGGCGCTGACCGAGCTGGCCGAGCATGGGCTGCTGGCTCCGTCATCCGGCGATGGTCACCCGCTGACCGCCGAGGGCCATGAGATCGCCGAGCGGCTGCGGGAGGAGCGGCGCGCGAGCGTCGAGCGGCTGTGCGAGGGCTGGTCGCCCGACCAGCACGCCGACCTGGCCAAGCTGATCACGCGCCTCGCCCACGAACTGGGTCACGAGCCGGCCGACGAGCTGGCGGGCCAGCCCGCTGGATAACGTATGGGTGTGGCAAACGAGTCGGTTGTCATCATCGGCGCCGGGTTCGGCGGGATCGCCACGGCCATCGAGCTCCAGCGCCACGGCTTCACCGACCTGACGCTGCTCGACCAGGCCTCCGGGCTCGGTGGCACGTGGCTCTACAACAGCTACCCGGGCGCGGCGTGCGACGTGCCGAGCCACCTGTACTCGTTCTCGTTCGCGCAGCGGCGCGACTGGTCGCGGCTGTGCTCGCCGCAGGACGAGATCCTCTCCTACCTGCGCGAGGTGGCCGGCGACCACGGGATCGACCGGCTGTTTGAGCCGAACACGCGCGTGACGAGTTGCCGCTGGGATGACGCTGCACGGCGTTGGACCGTGAGTGCCCAGGACGGTCGCAGCTGGGAGACCGATGCGGTCGTGATCGCCACCGGCCAGCTGAACCAGCCCGCGATCCCGTCGATTCCCGGGGAGTTCGGCGGCCGGGCGTTCCACTCGGCCCGCTGGGACCATGAGTACGACCTGCGCGGCAAACGTGTCGCCGTCGTCGGGACGGGCGCCAGCGCCGTCCAGTTCGTCCCCGAGATCGCCGAGCAGGCCGCCGCGGTGACGATCTTCCAGCGCAGCGGCAACTGGTTCCTGCCGCGCGCCAACCGCCCGTACCCCGCGGCGTGGAAATGGGCCGTCCAGCACGTGCCCGGCCTCCAGGCCTACCGGCGGCGGTTCATCTTCAACTACGGCGAGACGCTGACCGCAGCGATCCGGCACCCGCGGACGTTCGGGCGCTGGGGCCGCCTCCAGTCGACGCTGTTCATGCGCCGCCAGCTGAAGGACCCCGAGGTCCGGCGCAAGGCGTGGCCGGACTACACCTTCGGCTGCAAGCGCGTGCTGTTCTCCAGCCGGTACCTGCCCGCCCTGCAGCGCCCGAACGTGGAGCTGGTGACCGAGCCGATCGAGCGGGTCTCCGCCGGCGGCGTGGTCACGGCGGACGGCGCGGAGCGCGCCTTCGACTGCATCATCTGGGGCACCGGCTTTCGCACGAACGACTTCATGTTCCCGATGGAGGTATCGGGGACCGGGGGGCGCTCACTGAGCGAGGTCTGGGCGGGCGGCGCCCACGCCCATAACGGGATCCTCGTGCCCGGCTTCCCGTCGATGTTCATCGTCTACGGGCCGAACACGAACACGTCGGGCGGCTCGATCATCTTCTACGAGGAGACCCAGGCCGCCTACATCCGCCAGGCGCTGCAGCACGTCCGCGCCCGTGGCGTGGCGGCGATCGACGTCCAGCCCGAGGTCGAGGCGGCCTCGGACCGCGCGGTCCAGGCCCGCTTCGCCGGCACCGCCTGGACGCAGTGCGACTCGTGGTACCGCGACGAGCGGGGGCGCGTCGTGACGAACTGGCCGGGCTATATGCGCCAGTACGAGGCGGCGCTGCGCACGCTCGACCCGGCCGAGTTCGCGTTCGTCGCGCTGCCGGATCCCGTACGAACCGAGGTCCCGGCCTGAGCGGGGTGAGCGCGTTGCGTGCCGAACCGGCCGGGCGCGGGCGCTACCTCGCCGCAATGGGCGACTGGCTGGCGTGTGCGGTCGCGGGCGCGGGCGAGCGCGCGCCCCAGGCGCTGCTCGGTATGGGCGACGGGCTGCTCGACGCGGTGGCATTCGCCGGCGCCGCCGGTCACGTCCTCGATTACGACGACACGCTGCCCGACGGGATCGCCCACGTGAGCGCGGCGACCGCACCCGCGGCGCTGGTCGTGGGAGCGTCGCTCGGCGTGTCGCTGGGCGAGGTGGTGGACGCGTTCGCCGAGGGGTGGGAGGCGATGGCCGCCGTGGCCTGCGCGTCGCATCCCGCCCTGTACGACGGCGGGTGGCATCCGACGGCCGTGTGTGGTCCGATCGGGGCGGCGGTGGCGTGCTCGTCGCTGCTGGGACTGTCGCCCGACGAGCGGGAGAGCGCTGTCGCTGTCGCCTTGCTCCGGGCCGGCGGTGCGCGGGGCGCCTTCGGCTCCGACGGGAAGGCGATCCAGGTCGGGCTGGCCGCCGCGGCCGGGGTCCAGGCGGCGCTGCTGGCCCGAGCGGGGACGCGCGTGCAGTTTTCGCGGGCCGTTGAGGGGCTTTTCGGATGGGCGTCCGTCACGGGCGGCCGGTTTGTGGCTCCGTCGGGCGGGGCGATTGAGCGTAATTGGGTGAAGCTGCACCCGAGCTGCCTCGGGACTCATTCCGCGATCGACGCTGCGCTCGGCTTGGCTTTCGACGAGGGCGTCTTGGAGGTGGTGGTCGATCCGTCGTCGCGGGCCGCGGCGCATCTCGATGCCGTGCACGATCCCCTGGAGGGCAAGTTCTCGATCCCGTACTGCGTGGCGTTCACGCTGGTCCGCGGGCGCGCGCCGCGGGTGCGTGACTTCGAATCGCTCGACCCCGCGGTGGTTCGTGCGGCACGGCGCGTGGGCGTGGTGGTCGACGACGCGATGTCACCATGGAGCGCTGTCCTGCGTTGTGGCGGGCGCGAGCTGGCGCGGGTGCCCTGCCCCCGTGGGGCGCCCGAGCGCCCGGCGACGGCCGAGGAGCTCCGCGCGAAGTGGGTGGACCTTGCCGGCCCGGCGCTTGTGCCGGCGCTTGCCGACCTCGACGTCCCCGCCGCGGACGTCTTGGAACGTTCGTTGGCACCGAAGTCCGTTATGAAGGACTTCCTCGCCAAAGTTCGCGGGGGCGGGGTGGCCGTTGCCGCCCGTTGACCGGACGCTCGCCGCCGCCGCCGCGCGGTACCGGCGCAGCGGCGCGGACCGCCCGTTCGGCAATCCCCGGCGTTATCACGACACGGCGCTGGAGGGCTACTTCTGGCGGATCACCGAACCCCGGGGCGGGACGGTGGTGATCGTCATGGCCAGCGTGAACCGCGATGCGACCGGACGGCCGTGGGGCACGGTGGCGATCGCTGCGCATCCCGGGTTCGCGGTCCGGGACGTGATCGCCGATGACGCGTGCGGTACCGGCTCCGGGGTCGGCGTCACGATCACCGACGGCGGCCGGATGCTGCTCGACGGCGCCGATGATCGCCTGCTCGTCGACCTCGGCGGCGACACGCGCCTCGCCGTGCTGATCGAGGAGCGGACGCGCTGGCCGCGGCGGGCGTTCGGTGGGATCGGCATCGGCCACGCCGTCCCCGGGCTCAGCCAGTACTGGCACCCGCACCTGCTGAGCGGCCAGGCGTCCGGATTCGCCGTGCTCGGCGGGCGGGAGTGCGACCTCACCGGCGCCAGCGTGTACGCGGAGAAGCACTGGAGCCCGACCGGGTTCCCGACCGAGTGGTGGTGGGGGCAGGCGCACGGGTTCGACGATCCCGACGTGTGCGTGGCCTTCGCCGGCGGCCGGATCGGCCACGGACCGCTGCGGGTCCGCGCCACCGCGTTGGCCGTGGCACTGGGGTCGACGGTGATCGCGGCGGCCCAGCCGCTGCATCCGATCCGAACGGTGCTCTCCCCCGGGCACTGGCAGCTGTCGGCGCGCTCAGCGCGCTACACGATCGAGATCGAGGGCGACGCCAACGGCAACGTCGCCCACCGGCTCCCGATCCCGATCGCCGCCGAGCGCCGGCACGAGCCGGAGGCGGCGCACCAGCATCTCGCCGGCGCGCTGCGCTTGAGCGTCCGCCGCGGCCGCCGGCTCATCTACCGCGGGGAGTCGGCGCTGGCCGGGCTGGAGCGTGGAACGGGCGCGAGTCGGTGAGGCGTGGATGTCCTTCGTCCCGCCCGCCCGACATCTGCTGCGCGCCAAGGACCTCGCCGACGCCCGCTACGCGGACTCACTGGGCGTGGAGGACATGGCCCGCGCCGCCGGCCTGTCGCGAGCCCACTTCAGTCGCGAGTTCCGACGCGCCTTCGGCGAGTCGCCCCACGCCTACCTGCTGACGCGTCGGCTGGAGCGCGCCGCCGCGCTGCTGCGCAGCACCGACCACTCGGTGGCCGAGATCTGCCTGTCGGTCGGGTTGAGCAGCATCGGCTCGTTCACGACGAGCTTCTCGCGGATCTACGGCTGCTCGCCGACCGCCTACCGCGCCTCGTTCCCGCCGGCCTCGATGTACGCCATGGTGCCCGCCTGCGTGCTGCGGGCCAACACCCGCCAGCAGAACCGCACGTTTCGAGAAGACAGCCGGGCCATACCGCAATAACTTCTCGGTCGTCACGCAAACACCAAGAACGGAGGACGAGATGGTCAAGCTTTCCAGCACGCAGCTCTGGGTTCACGACCAGGACGAGGCCCTGGAGTTCTGGACGACGAAGATTGGGATGGAGGTGCGGATGGACGCCACCCTGCCCGAGATGGGTAACTTCCGGTGGCTGACGGTCGGCCCCGCTGGCCAGCCGGACATCTCGATCGTGCTGATGGCGATCCCCGGCGCACCCGTCCTGGACGCCGAGACGGTGGGACAGATCGAGACGTTGATGGCCAAGGGCTTCGCCGGCACGGTGTTCCTCACCACCGACGACTGCCAGGCCTCCTACGAGGAGCTGAAGGCCCGCGGCGTCGAGTTCACCGAGACCCCGGAGGACCGCCCCTATGGGATCGACGCGGGCTTCCGCGACCCGTCGGGCAACGCGATCCGGCTCACCCAGATCAAGGAGCTCGTCGCCGGCTGAGCGGTTGATGGTTGCATCGGCGCCACCGGGGCCGGATACTCGGTGGCGCCGTGCGCCGGCTCCTGCTCTGCTCTCCGATCGCTCTCGCGCTGATCGTCGCCGGCCTGATCGTGGCGTCGAGCGGCGACGCGGCGCCGGCGCACCGGGTGGCGCCGCTGCAGCAGGCGCTCAATCAACAGGTCAAGCGGCTGACCTCGCAGATGAACCGAGCGCGGGGCGTGCCGCACCTCTGCTACGCCGGCCTCCCCGACTGCTCGCAGACCGGCTGCACCAGCTACGCGACGAGCCCGGCGCCGCTGGCCGTTGTCCTGAACCACTCGATCGCTCCCGCTAGGGTCGGCGCCGCGCGCTCGATCACCCCGCGCGCCTGCATCACGGCGCCGTCGGTCACACGCCCGGTGCTGATCGACCTCAACGGTCGTTGAGATCGAGCGTCGGCGTCGGCGCCGCGAGCGTGTGCTCGCCGTCGCCGCCGGGGCCGCCGAAAAGCTCACGCTGGCATCTCAGGACCCGGCTGTCCGGGTAGCCTCCGGCGGCATGAGCCCGCGCGATCAGACCCCGGCCCGACATCGCGTGGTGATCGTGGGCGGCGGGTTCGGTGGCGTCAAGGCAGCCGATGGGCTCAGACGCGCCGAGGTCGACGTGACGCTCGTCGACCGCGCCAACCACCACCTGTTCCAGCCGCTGCTCTACCAGGTGGCCACCGGCGTCCTGTCGTCCGGGCAGATCGCGCCGGCGCTCCGCGGCATGTTCCGCCGCCAGCGCAACGTCCGCGTGCTGCTGGCCGACGTGCTCGGGTTCGACCTCGACCGACACATCGTCAGAGCGCAGGCCGAGCACGAGTTGGAACTGCCCTACGACACCCTGATCGTCGCGGCCGGCGCCGCCCACTCGTACTTCGGTCACGACGACTGGGCGCGGATCGCGCCCGGCATCAAGTCGCTCGACGACGCGATCCACGTCCGCAGCCGGATCCTCGGCGCGTTCGAGATGGCCGAGCAGGCCGTCGACGAGGCCGAGCGCAACGCGTGGATGACGTTCGTCGTGGTCGGCGCCGGACCGACCGGCGTCGAGTTGGCCGGGCAGCTGGCGATCCTCTCGAGGCGCGTGCTGGAGCACGACTACCGGCGGATCGACCCGGCCCGAGCGCGGATCGTTCAGATCGACGCCGACGACGCCGTGCTGCCGGCGTTCGCGCCGCAGCTGCGCGAGCGCGCCAAGCACGATCTTCGCGAGCTTGGCGTCGAGGTCCAGCTCGGGGCGATGGCGGTCGGCGTCGATGAGCACGGGATCGACGTGCGCGAGGGGGACGCGCAGCGCCGCATCGAGGCCCGCACCGTGCTGTGGGCCGCGGGCGTGCAGGCGTCGTCGCTCGCCCACGACCTCGCCGCCGCAAGCAACGCCGAGACCGACCGCAGCGGCCGCATCCACGTCTCGCCACAGCTGTCGGTGCCGGGCCGACCCGAGGTGTTCGCGATCGGCGACATGATTGCCATGGAGGGAGTGCCGGGGGTCGCGCCCGCCGCGATCCAGGAGGGGGCATACGTCGCGAAGCTGATCAAGCGGCGCCTGCGCGGACGCTCCAAAGGAAAGTTCCGTTACATCGACAAGGGCACGGTGGCCACCATCGGGCGCACCCGTGCCGTGGCCCAGGTGTGGTTCGTGAAGCTGTGGGGCGTCCCGGCGTTTCTGATCTGGGGCGCCGTTCACCTCACCTACCTCGTCGGCTGGGGCAACCGCTACGAGGCGGTGACGCGGTGGATGTGGACGCTGGCCGCCCGCAACCGGCGCGAGCGCCTGATCACGGTCTCCAGCGTGCTCCGCGATCACCCGCCAGACAGGTAGAGCCGGCCCGGCCGCCTCAGCGCCGGCCCGGCCGCCTCAGCGCCGGCGGGCCCGCCACTGCTCGACGCGCATCGCCCACCGCTCGTGGTCGCGCCACTCGCCGGCGATCATCAGGTAGCGCTCGGAGAAGCCCTCCTTCACAAAGCCGCCGCGCGCCGCCAGCGCGATCGAGCTGGCGTTGGCCGGCTGGATGTTCGCCTCAATGCGGTGCAGCGCGAGCGGCCCGAACGCGTGCGCCAGGACGAGCTCCAGCGCCTCGCTCATGTAGCCCTGGCCGGCGTGCGCGGCGACCACGCTATAGCCGAGGAACGCACTCTGCAGCGGCCCGCGGATGATGCCCGAGATGTTGAAGTAGCCGACCAGCGCGCCGTCCTGCCGGCGCCTGACCACCAGCGAGACGAATGACGCGTCCTCGGTGCGCCGCAGCAGCACCGCGAAGTCATCCCGCGTCTGGGGCGGCGCCGTCCACGGCCGATGCAGCTCGCGGCTCGCGCGCATCGCCGCCACGAACTCCTCACCGTCCTGCGCTGAGAGCTCGGCGATGGACACCCTGGCCACGCGTTCAAGCGTACGTCGGCGATCCGCAAGAATGACCGGATGACCGATTTCCCCCCCTCTCACCACGATCTCCTGGATGCGCAGGTCGCTTCGCTGGCCACGATCGGCGGCTCGGGCTTCCCCCAGGTGACCGAGACCTGGTTCCTGCACGACGCCGGCGAGCTGCGCCTGTCACTGAACGGCGGGCGCCTGAAGACCAAGAACCTGATGAAGCGCCCGCAGTGCAGCCTGTTCATCCTCGATCTGGAGAACCCGTACCGCTACCTGGAGGTTCGGGGCAACGCCCGGATCGAGCCGGACGACGACTACGTCTTCGCCGACAAGGTCGGTGCCAAGCACAACTCGGATCTGCGCCAGCACGACCAGCCGGGCGAGCACCGCGTCGTGGTGACGATCGAGCCGGTGAACGTGTACGCCGTCGACATGACGGGGTAGGCGCACGCCGAGGGCGTCAATAACCGAGCACTCGACGATCGTGGCGGACCGAGTGCCCGCTCCGTGTCGTTTCCGACCCTCTGACGGACTCTCGACCCGCGGCCGGCGCCGAGTGCCCGGAAACCGACGCGTCGACTCCGACGATCACGGCCAGGTCGCGGGAGAGCCACGCCACGGACGAGCGCAGACCGGCCTCGCGCAGCCAGGCGAGCTGCTCGGCGAGCGTGCTCGGCATGTCGTAGATGCCGTCGATCTCGGTGCGGACATCGGCGGGGTCCGCGGGGACGATCAGGTCGCCGAGGACGAACCGGCCTCCCGGCGCGAGGACGGCGGCGACGCGCGCGAACAGGTCCGCCTTCGCGCGGCCCGGGAGATGATGGACGGCCAGGGCGGAGACGACGAGCCCGAACGGGCCGTGGGGGAGCGGATCCTGGAGCTCCTGTCGGGTCAGCGTCACCGCGGTGGCGGGGAGCGCCGCGCGCGCGGCGGCGAGCATCTCGGCGCTGGAGTCGATCCCGTGCAGCCGGGCGCCCGGATGCGCCGCCAGGACGCGACGGGCCGTCTCACCCGTGCCCGTGCCGAGCTCCAGGATCACCGCCGGGATGACCCCAGCGGTGGCGAGCACGACCTGGTCCTGCAACTCGGCGTAGCCGGGGACCTCCTCGCTGACCATCGCGAGGTAGCCGTCCGGCTCCCACCGGTGAAGCCCGTCGCTCACCGCGCGGCGATCAGGTCTCGTAGGTGGCGACGATCATCCCGCGCGCGAGCGTCTTGCCGAACATGAAGAAGCCGAGCAGCCCAGGGCGCGTGTCGGCGTTCACGTCAAGCGACCCCTCCGAGAGGGCGTGCACCGCGAAGTAGTAGCGGTGGGGGCCGTGACCGGACGGCGGCGCGGCACCGATGTAGCGGTTGGCGCCGGCGTCGCCGGCCAGCATCACGGCGCCGTCCGGCACCGTCGCGTCGGGGCTGCCGGCGCCGGTCGGCAGCTCGGTCACGCTCGCCGGGATGTTCGCGATCGCCCAGTGCCAGAAGCCGCTGCCGGTCGGGGCGTCGGGGTCGTAGCAGGTGACGACGAAGCTCTTCGTCTCGGCGGGGAAGCCCGACCACGACAGCTGGGGCGAGACATCCTCGCCGCCGGCGCCGAACACGCCCGAGACATGCGGCATCGACAGCCTCTCCCCATCGCTGATGTCGGTGCTCGTGACCTCGAACGAGGGGACGTCCGGAAGGGAGTCGTAGGGCGAAGGCGGCTTGGTGGGACTCATCGCAGCTCCTGGTGCTCGTGGACGGTGGCCCGAACATTAATACGTCCGACCCTTGAGCGAACATATGTTCGTGCCCGAGCCGACGATCCTCCACGCCGATCTCGACGCGTTCTACGCCTCGGTCGAGCAGCGCGACGCCCCCGAGCTGCGTGGCCGACCGGTGCTGGTCGGGGGCGGCGTCGTGCTGGCCGCCAGCTATGAGGCGAAGGCCCGCGGCGTGCGCACCGCGATGGGCGGGCGCGCCGCGCTGGCGCTGTGTCCCGACGCGGTCGTGGTGCCGCCGCGGATGACCGTCTACGCCGAGGCCAGCCGCGCCGTGTTCGCGGTGTTCGAGGACACGGCGCCGACCGTGGAGGGCATCTCAATCGACGAGGCGTTCCTGGACGTGCGCGGACTCGAGCACATCTCGGGCACGCCCAGCGAGATCGCCCGGCGCCTGCGCGAGCGAATTCGCCGCGAGATCGGGCTGCCGATCACCGTCGGCGTCGCGCGCAACAAGTTCCTGGCCAAGGTGGCCAGCGCGGTGGCCAAGCCGGATGGGCTGCTCGTGGTCCCGCTCGGCGGCGAGCTGGCCTTCCTGCACCCGCTCAGGGTGGAGCGGCTGTGGGGTGTCGGCCGGGTGACGGCGACCAAGCTCCACGCCCACGGGATCCACACCGTGGGCGCGATGGCGGCGCAGGAGGAGGCGGTGCTCGTCGCGCTGCTCGGGCGCGCGGCGGGGCGGCACCTGCACGCCCTGGCCCGCGGGCACGATCCCCGGCCGGTGCGAACCCGCAGCCGGCGACGGTCGATCGGCTCGCAACGCGCGCTCGGTCGGCGAGCGCGCCCGCCCGCGGAGATCGCCACGTCGTTGATGGCGCTGGTCGACCGCGTGACCCGCCGCCTGCGGGCCGCGAAGCGGCTGTGTCGCACGGTCGTGTTGCGGCTGCGCTTCGGCGACTACGCACGCGCCACGCGGTCCAGGACGCTGGTTGAGCCCACCGATCACACGCCGACGATCCTGGCCGCCGCGCTCGCCCTGCTGCGGGCGGCCGGCGAGCTGATCGCGCGACGGGGGCTGACGCTGGTGGGTGTCGCGCTGGCCAACCTCGTGGATCGCGACGCCGTGCAGCTGGAGCTGCCGCTCGACCGCGCCCGGCATCTCGACTCCACGCTCGACAGCGTCCGGGACCGGTTCGGCGCGCACGCCGTCACGCGCGGGTCGCTCGTCGGCCGCGACCCGGGATTGACGGTCCCGCTGCTACCCGACTGAGGCGGGGGCGAGCCGCTCGAGCACGTCGAACGACCACAGCTCGCTGTCGGTCCCGACAGGGCCCGACTCGCGGTGCTGGGCGTGACCGGCGCGGAAGTCGGGGCCGGCCACCCACGCCTGGAAGTCCTCTTCCGAGCGCCACCGCGTCAGCACGAGGCAGACAAGGCGGTCGTCGTTGGGACGCAACAGCTCGAAGCCCTCGAACCCGTCGGCGTGCTCGACGCGGCCGGCCCGGGAGGCGAAGCGCCGCTCGAACTCCTCGAAGCGCTCACGCGGGACGGTGATCGCATTGACCTTGACGACGCTCAT
>DASZLC010000163.1:0-3482 GCA_035552615.1 Solirubrobacteraceae bacterium | reverse complement strand
TCGTCGAGCAACAGGTGGCGCGAATAGCGGTCGCGCTGCTCGGCGCTCATGAAGCGCGGGACCTCGACCTCGTAGCCGCGATCCTTCCACAGCGTGAAGCCGCCGGTCATCGAGGCCACGTTCTGGTAGCCGAGATCCTCGGTCAGCGTCCGCGTCGCCCACGCGGAGCGCTGCCCGGATGCGCAGTACAGCACCACGGGGGTGGCCTTGTCGGGCGCCGCGCCTTCGATGCGCGACTCGAGGTGGCTCTTGGGCACGTGCCGCGCGCCGGGGAGGTGGCCTGCGGCCCACTCCTCGTCCTGGCGCACATCGATCACGAGCGCCCCGCTCTCGAGCCGCTCACGCACGGCGGCCGGGTCGACCTCGTCGATCCGGTCCTTGATCTGGCGTAAAAGCTCCGCTCCAGACGGACTCATCGTAAAACTCCTCAAAGACGCTCGGGATTTGCGTGTTAGGTAAGTATAGGCACGCCGCCAGGGCGCTCAGAAGGGGCGCGCTGCCTGTCGCACGGCCTTAAGCCAGACTCACAGGCATCCGCGCTCCCGTCGACCATATCCCCGCACCGGCCTTCCCCGCGAGGCTGCCGTGGATCAACGTGGCCGCGCTGCGGATGGACCAGCAGCGGGGCCGGCCCGTGCTCGTCGAGTTCTGGGATTTCTGCCGCCCGAACTCGCTGCGCACACTGCCCTACGTCAAAGCATGGCACGAGCGCTACGCCGAGCTGGGATTGCGCGTAATCGGCGTGCATTCGGCCGGCTTCGAGCCCTCTCAGGATCCCGATGAAGTGGCTGCCGCCGTCAAGCGACTCGGGGTCGAGTACCCGGTGGTGGTGGACCTCGACCATCAGATCTGGCAGGAGTACGAGAACGTCGGCTGGCCGGCCCGCTACCTGTGGACCGGCGAACAGTTCCTGTTCGACTTCCACTATGGCGAGGGCGCCTACGCCGAGACCGAACTGGCGATCCAGGAGCTGCTGGGCGTAGAGCGCGACACCGTCGCGCCGATCCGCCCCGAGGATGCGCCCAGCGCCCAGCTGGTGCCGCAGAGTCAAGACGTGCCCGGCCCCTATAGCGGCCCGTACGAGGCTGGCGGCGTCTGGGGCGTCTTTGGCGGGAGCGGCGTCGTGACCGTCAACGGCGTCGGGATTGAGATCAAGCACCCAGGTGCCCACGAGCTGATCGCGCATGAGCGGCACACACACGGCGTGCTCGACTTGGGTGTCAGCGACGGGCTTTGTTGCCTGGCGGTGTGCTTCACGCCGGGGCTTGCCGGCCCGGGAACCGGTTAGACGTTCGCGGTGGACGCCGGCCCGGGGGCCGGGAATGCGACCGTCATCGACAGCCCGCCGCCGGGCCGCGGGTGCGCGTCGATCTCGGCGCTGTGGGCGTCGGCGATTGCCCGCACGATCGAGAGCCCGAGCCCGTGCTGCCCCTGATCGGTGCCGGTGCGAGCCGGCCCCAGCCGCCGGAACGGCTCGAACATCGTCTCGATCTCCTCGGGCGCGATCAGCTGCCCGGTGTTCTCGACGATCAGCAGCGCCCGGTCGCCCTGCTGGCGGGTGCTGATCTCCACACGCCCGCCGTCGATGTTGTGCCGCACGGCGTTGTCGACGAGGTTCGCGATCAGGCGCTCGATCAGCGCCGGGTCGCCCTCGGTGATCGCGGCCTCAAGGTGAGTCTCGAGCTCGATCTGGTGCTGGTCGAGCTCGGGCCGTGGGCGCTCCGCAATCGGTGTGGCGAGCGCGCCGATATCGGTGCGCTGGCGCACCTCGAGACCCCGCTCGCTACCGGCCAGCGTCAGCAGCGCCTCGATCAGACGCTCCTGATCGTGCCCCGCCGCCAGCAGCTCCTCACAGGTGGCGCGAAGCGTCTCCGCGCTCGCGTTCGGGTCGGCGAGCGCCACCTGTAACAGCGTGCGCTCGACCGTGAGCGGCGTCCGCAACTCGTGGGACGCGTTGGCGACGAAGCGCCGCTGCGCGTCGAATGAGGTCTCCAGCCGCCCGAGCAGGTCGTCGAGTGTCTCTCCCAGCTCCGTGAACTCGTCGCGCCCGCCCGGGAGCGCGAGCCGCTCGTGCAGGTTGCCCGCCGAGATGGTGCGCGCCCGCGCCGTGATCTGACGTAGCGGCCGCAGCATCCGTCCCGACGCGAACCACCCGATCGGGAACGCGGCGGCGGCCGTGAGCGCCAGCACGATCAGACAGACGACGAGCAACCGGGCGATGTCCCTGTTGTGCTGCGCCACAAGGAAGGAGCCCACCGGCGCCCCGATCAGCCTGGGCGTGATATGCAAGTTCGGGACCGGGCCACCGCTGGGCGTGGCGACCGCAACCGACGTCGACGCCGACCGGGTGGCCAGCAGGATCACGAGGATCAACGCAATGGCGAGCGCCAGGAACACACCGGAGTAGATCAGTGCCAGGCGCACGCGCGCTGTCCGGCCCGCGAACGGCCTCATAGGCGGTAGCCGCCTTCGCGCACGGTCTCGATCAGGGCCGGCTCACCGAGCTTGGCGCGGAGACGCGCGACGGTGGTCTTGACCGTGGTCGTGAACGGATTCGCGGCTTCATCCCATACCCGTTCGAGCAGCTCCTCGGAGGAGACGGCGCGCCCGTCGGCGGCCAGCAGGTGCTCCAGCACCGCGAACTCCTTGGGGCTCAGCTCGAGCCGCTGATCCCCGCGCGACGCGACCCGGCGCGACGGGTCGAGGCTGAGGTCGCCACGCAGGTAAAGCGGCGGCAGCGCCGGGCTCGCGCGGCGCGCGAGCGCCCGCACACGAGCCACCAGCTCGGAGAAGTCGAACGGCTTTCCGAGGTAGTCGTCGGCGCCTAGCTCCAGGCCCGAGACGCGGTCCCGGGTCGCGCCGGCGGCGGTCAGCATCAGTACCCGCGTGTTGCCGTGGCCCTCCGCGAGCGTGCGACAGACCTGATCGCCGTGGATGCCCGGCAGGTCGCGGTCGAGCACGACGACGTCGTAGCTGTTGACGGTCGTGTGCGCGAGCGCGTCGGCGCCGTCGAACGCGAGGTCGACCGCCATGCCCTCATGTCGTAGCCCGTTGGCGATGGCGCCGGCCAGACGCTGGTGATCCTCGACGACGAGTACGCGCATCGGCAACAGCATGGCGCGCCGCGGTAACAGTGGGGTGACAGCTTGCGTGACGGCCCCGTCACCGGTCGCTCGTTAGAACGACCGCATGAACAGACGCCGCCTCCTCCACACCGCCGTGTTTCCGGTCCTGCTGGCCGCCGCCGCGCTGCTGATCGCCGCCTGCGGTGGGTCGAAGAAGCCGCCGACCACCAGCGCGGTCGGGTCGCACAGCTCCGGAACCAACGCTGCCTACCGCTTTTCCGCCTGCATGCGCACCCACGGGGTCACCAATTTCCAGGATCCGAAGGTCAGCACCAACGGCAACCAGGTCAAGGTCGCCATCCACGTGGACCCTGCGATCACCGGCTCCCCGTCCTTCAAGTCGGCACAGAAAGCCTG
>DASZLC010000162.1:0-1970 GCA_035552615.1 Solirubrobacteraceae bacterium | reverse complement strand
CAACCCCTCGATCCGCGTCGTCCACCGCCGGGGCGACCTGTATCCGCAGCCGCGGGCGTTCCGCCCGGAGCGGTTCCTCGGCCCCGATGCTCCCGACACCTACACGTGGATCCCGTTCGGCGGCGGCACGCGCCGGTGCCTGGGCGCCAGCTTCGCGCTGATGGAGATGCGGGTGGTGCTCGGCCGGGTGCTCGAGCGCGCCTCGCTTCGCCCCGCGCGCGACGAGCTCGACGAGACGGTCTTCCGGGGCATCACGCTCGCCCCGAAGGAGGGCGTGCGGGTGGTGCTCGAGCGGGCGCCGACGGCGGCCGCGGAGCCGGAGGTCGCCGCAGTGGCGACCTCGCCGGCGTAGCGCCGGCGCTGCCACGGCGGCTCGGCGGCGGCACCGGCCTAGCGTCACAACCGCGCGGAACCGCTCGGCGTCTGTGACGTTGTGCCGCTGACGGCGGCACAACGTCACAGCCGGCGGCCCGCGCGGGGCGAATGTGACGTTTTGCCGCCCACGCGGGGCGAATGTGACGTTTTGCCGCCCGCGCGTGGCGCCCGCACGTGCCGCCCACGCGTGCCGCCCGCGCAGTGGCCCCCGCACGTGGCGCCCGCGCGTGGCCCCCGCCGCGTGGCGCGCACCGGTTTGCCGCCCGCCCAGCGAGCCCGGGCGCGCGACCGTTCGCTACCGCCGAGGCCGCGTCCCGGGCTCCTGCGCGGGCATCCGCTGGGTAACGAGGTTCGGAACGCCCGGCGGGTACGAGCTACATGCCTTGCTCGAAGCCGCCGCCAGCGGTGCGGTCGCCGGCAGCCGCGGCAGGCTCATGTCCCGATGCTTCAGCGCCAGCGTGTTGACCAGATCGCCGCAGGTTTTGCGCCGCCAGGCGCTGATCTGCGGCTCGCGGACGCCGAACCGCCGCTCGAGGAACCGCAGCATCGAGGTGTGGTCGAACGTGTCCGAGACCACATACCCGCCGCGACTCCAGGGCGAGCAGACGATCGTCGGGACTCGATAGCCGAGTCCGATCGGCTCGCCCTGAACGAACTCGTCCCTCGTGCCGCCCGGTGGGAGCGGCGGGAGCACGTGGTCGAAATAACCACCGGGCTCGTCATAGGTCACGAACAACACGGTGTTTGCCCACACCTTGGGGTGGGCGAACAGCGCCTGGACGATGCCGTTGCAGAAGTCGGCCCCCGGACCCGGCGCATAGCCGGGGTGCTCGGACTGGGCCGTCGGGGCGATGATCCAGCTCACCTGCGGCAGCCTCCCTGCCGCGACGTCGTCGGCGAACGCAGTGGCGCTCCGGCGACGCATGCCGTTCTCGTACAGCGGCGAGCCAGGCTGGGCCTGCTGGTACTGCTTGAACCAGGCCAGTGCGTTGTCGTCGAAGTTGTCCGGCTGCTGATAAACGCGCCAGCTGATGCCCCGTGCCTGCAGACGCTCGGGGTATGTCGTCCAGGTGTACACCTTGGACTCGCTGTTGTCGGTCACCGGCCCGCCGCCCCGGCCCTCCGGGTCGATCGTCCCGGTCGCCGCGTAAAGGCGGTTGGGGTTGGTGGGGCCGAGCGCAGACGCGTAGTAGCCGTCGCACACCGTGAACGCGTCGGCGAGCGCCGTATGCCAGGGCAGGTCCGCGCGCGTGTAGTAGCTCATCGTGAACGCGAGCTCGTGCTCGGCGCTCAGCCACTCGTCCAGCTTGCCGCCGTCGAGCGCCTGGTGCATCGGTCCCCAGCCGTTGTCGACCTCTATGTCGCATGGATCGGAGGTCGACGTGTCGTAGTGCCACGGGAGCAGGTACTCGTCCGGCACCCCGGTCGGCTGGTAGAAGACCGGCTTACCGCTCGGAAGGATCAGCGGGTGAGGGTCCGAGAACCCGCGCACGCCCCTGAGCGTGCCGAAATACCGGTCGAACGAGCAGTTCTCCTGGATCAGGAAGACGACGTGCTCGAGCTGGTCGAGCGGGGGTTTGTGCGGCGCCGGCTTG
>DASZLC010000161.1:0-16051 GCA_035552615.1 Solirubrobacteraceae bacterium | reverse complement strand
AACCCGGCACGGTCAGGACCGCTCGCCGGCGCGAAGTCAGCTGGGTATGCCGTGCTCGGCGAAGTAGACGATGAGTGCCGCCGCGGCGGCAAATGCGGTGCCGAACGAAGCCACCGTCGGCACCCACGAGCGCGACGCAAGGCCGCGGCTGCGCCGGCGAGCAGGCGGACTGAAGGCGCCGACCTGAGCAGCGACGTTCTTTGACGATCCCGGAGCCGGGGCCGCCGGGGCCCGGGGGATCGGCGGTGAGGTGTCGAGCACAGACTCCGACGACGGCTGAGGCTTTGCGACGTCCGCTGGGCGGCTCCGCGCGTGTGTCACCTGGGGGTCGGAGACCGTATGGGGCTTGGTGGTTTGCGGGTCCGCGATCGGCGCCGCTTCGGTGACCTGCGGCTCCGGGATCGCGCGTGGCTTGGTGGTTTGCGGATCCGCGATCGGCGCCGCTTTGGTGACCTGCGGCTCCGGGATGGCACGTGCCCTGGTGACCTGCGGGTCTGCGATCGGCGCCGCCTTGGTGACCTGCGGTTCCGGGATCGCGCGTGGCTTGGTGGTCTGTGGGTCGGCGATCGGCGTGGCCCTGGTCGCCTGCGGATCGGCGATCGGACTTGCGTCCGCTGCGGTCGGCGCGGGCTTGTCGGCCGTCGCGGGAAGCACGCCGCGAACCTCAAACTCTGTTTGCCCGATGCGGATCTTCGAGCCGCCGCCGACCTTGACCGGACCGTCGATGCGACTGCCGTCCACGAACGTGCCGTTTGCGGAGCCCAGGTCCTCGATCTCGAGCTGCCCGCCCGCCAGCCGCACGGCGACGTGGCGGCGGGACACTTCGGCGTCGTCGACCGTCAGGTCGGCGTTCTCCCGACCCACGACCAATTCACCGGTCACGCCCACCGACTGACCCGCGAGCGATCCGCTCGTTACCCAAAGGCTTGCCATAGTCCCCGCGCGGCACACTACCGGGGTCGGCGGTCAGCCGCAACCCCGCAAATGCCACAACCCGGCGATACCTGCAGCGGATACAGTTCGCCCAAATGCCCGCTCCCGCACGCCTCGAGGTCGTAGCCGGCAACGCCCACGGAACGTGGCTCGACGTCACCGACGAGCTGCTGATCGGCCGCCATGCCGACGGCGTCGGGCGCCTCGGTGATGACGAGGAAATTTCGCGCTACCACGCCCGCCTGAGCCTCGATGCCGGCGGGTTGTGCGCCGTCGAAGACCTCGGATCCACCAACGGCACGTTCGTCAACGGGTTGCGGATCTCGCTGCCGCAGACGCTCAAGCAGGGCGACACGATCGAGCTCGGCGGCAGCACCCTGGTCGTTCGTGAACTCCCGTCGCCTCCGACGCCCGAACCGCCCGGCGAGTCTCCCGCCACGGCCGACCGTCAGGACACGCCGGCGCGCGCGGCGCCGGTTGTCGCTGCGCCGGAGCCGGCGGCCACGCCAGAGCCGGAGGCCACGCCAGAGCCGGAGGCCACGCCGGAGCCGAAGCTCCCGGAGCCGACGGTGGCGCACGAGCCGACCCCACCGGCCGCCGTCCCGCCACTGTCGCTCCGGCTCGAAGTCGATTTTGACGCTTGCGAGGCAGTGATCTCGCTCGGGGACGACGCCGAACCCGTGCGCATCGTGCTCGAGTCCGGCGCCTGGCGAATCGCGTAGGCGTCAGCCCCGCGGATCCCGTAACCGGTCAGTGGGGTCGAACATCCGTGGAGATGTCACGATTCGATGCCGCCGCATCGCTTATGCTTTTCCGGGCGCGACGTCCAGCCTGAACAGATGGAGGGGGCCAAGTTGAGCGTTCATACGACGGTGGAGCCGGACGAACGTATCGGCACGCGCGTCGGCGGCTACGAGATCGACTCGCTGGTCGGGGTCGGCACGATGGCCAACGTCTATCGGGCCAGGTCGGATGACGGCAGTTCGGTCGCGGTGAAGATCGTGAAGCCGGACCACGCAGCGGACGAGACGTTCCGGCGGCGGTTCAGCCTCGAGGCGGAGATCGCCCGCACGATCAGCAACCCCCACATCGTGCAGGTTCTCGACGCCGGTGAGCACGAGTGCCTCCCATACGTGGTGGAGCGATTCATCGACGGCCCGTCGCTCGAGCAGGAGCTCCAGGCGAAGGGCCGTCTCGACGTCGCCACCACGGTTCGGATCTGCACCGAGGCCGCCGAAGGTCTCCAGGCACTGTGGGAGGCGGGAATGGTCCACCGCGACGTGAAGCCGGGAAACATCCTTCTCGATCGCGCCGGCGTCGCCCACTTGACCGATTTCGGCCTGGCGAAGAACACCCAGGGTGAGGTGCTCACGCTTCCCGGACACACCCTCGGCACGCTCAACTACATGGCGCCTGAGCAGATCCGCGGCGACCCGGTCACCGGCGCTGCCGATGTCTACTCGCTTGGCTGCGTGGCGTTCGAGTGCCTCCAGGGCCGCCCGCCGTTCGGAGATCGCGACGGGATGCGCGTGCTGTGGGCCCATCTCCAGGAGGAGCCGCCGGACCCGACCGCCGACGTGGAGCTCTCGCCGGAGTTCGTCGAGGCGATGAAGACGGCGCTGCGCAAGGAGCCGGCTGAGCGTCCCGTCAGCGGCGTCGCGTACGCCCGGTCGATGTCGCTCGCCGCCGGCCTGCCGGCGGTCGGCGGCGTGGCGTGACGGACGGGCCCTAGACCGCCGGCTCCGACGCTTGCAAGGGCTCGGCGCTGCCATCGGTCGCGGGTTCAGCAATCGACCACAGCTTGACCGTTTCGACGCGCCCGCGGATCGGCATCTCGTCGAAGAACACGAGGTCGCCGGGCGGCGAGAGCAGCGCCTCCTGCGTGGTTGAGGCGAACAGCAGCTGATGCGGGGTCCCCTTGGTCATCGCCTCGATCCTCGATGCCGTGTTGGTCGTGTCGCCGACGGCGGTGTACTCCACCCGGCGCTCGGAGCCGACATGACCGGACAGCACGTGGCCGCTGTTCAGCCCGATCCCCATCTTGAAGCCCTCGCTGAGTCCCTCGGCGCGGAGCCACTCGTTGAAGCGCGGCAGGCGCACGTCCAGCATCTCCCGGGCGGTCGCCAGCGCACGGTCGGCGTGATCGTCCTGCGCCAGCGGCGCTCCAAACACCGCCATGATCCCGTCTCCCATGTATGCCACCAGCGTGCCGCCGTGGTCGAGAATCGCGTCGCTCATCTCGCTCAGGTAGCGATTGAGCACCTCGATCACGCGTTCCGGCGTCAGCGACTCGGCCATCGAGGTGAAGCCACGTAGGTCAGTGAACATGACCGTCCCGTTACGCTGGACGCCGCCCAGCCTCAGCCCGCCGGACGACTTCAGGACCTCGTCGACGACGTTCTCCGGCACGAACCGGGAGAACAGGTCCCGGGTGCGGATCCGATCGAACGCCTCGGTCAGCAGCTGCAGGGAGAGCGAGCCGACGGCGCTGAGGACGAGCGCCAGCCCGGGGTAGATAACCGAGATGACCACGCCCGAGTTGAACGCCAGCTGAGCGGCAACGACGAACATCGCGCCCGTCGCCACCGCGACCCCGGCCGCCGCCAGCGTTCCAAGGCGGACGATCGCCAGCGGCGTCGCGAGGCTGAACAGCACGATCAGGGCGATGTTGATCCAGCCTGCGTCGCTGGTCAGCGGGATCCCGCGCAGCAGCGTGTCGATCGCGTTCGCGTGGATCTCGGCGCCAGGCATCAGCGAGTCGAACGGGGTCGAGTGCAGGTCCTGGAGGTTGCTCGCAGTGGCGCCGACGACCACGATCTTGTCCGTGAAGAAGTTGGGCGGGAGCTGGTCGCGGCGCGGCTGACCGGGGTAGCCGACGACGGTGGAGAACGACACCGATGGGTAGGTCCCGCCGGGGCCGCGGTAGTCGATCCACGCATGATTGTGGTCGAACTCGGCCGGACTGATTCGCTTGTGCGACGCCAGGTCCGCCGCAACGACATCCAGCGTGGTCAGGTTGCCGATCTCATACGCCATCGTGCGCGTCACGCCGCCGGCCGCAACGGGGAAGCTGCCGTTGCCGACCTTCGCGCCGACCTGGTGCAGCAGCTTCGTGCCCTCGCCGGAGCCGAGGAACGCGACGTTGCCATGGCTGTCGGGTTCGGTGTCAGAGAACACGGTCACGCCCGGATGGGACATGCAGTCGCCGCCGGTGGCGACTGCCGGGCAGACGTCGGTGAGGAGCGCGACCTCGTCGTTCTGGCTCAGCTGGTTCTCCTCGCTCGGCTTGAGGCCCTGGCCGACGTCGCTCTTCTCGCTCAGCTGCACGTCGAACGCGATCACCTTCGGGTGCTCGGCGGCGATGATCTTGATCAACTTGCCGTCGACCGCCCGCGGGAACGGCCACTGCAGGTCGAGGTCCTGGAAGGTCTTGGGGTCGATGTTGACGACCACGATGTTCCGCGGCGCGCGCTCGTGGCCGCGGATCGAGAATCGCGCGTCGACCGTCTGGCCTTCGAGCGTCGACAGCAGGCCGGTCGCATAGGTCGTCACCCCGGCCGCGATGCTGCCGAGCGCCACGAGCGCCAGCAGCAGCCGGCGCGTTCTCCGGTTGCTGGCGAAGCTGAAAAGCGCTCGCCTCACTTCAGTCGCCCGCGATTCGCCCGCACCGCGTCTACACCCTCCGGTCGATTGAAGACAGGCTAGCGGCCCGGCCAGCCCAGTGCCAGGTATGGCGTGAGGGCCGTTCGCTAACGGCCCTGCCAGCGCGGCGGGCGCTTCTCGGCGAACGCCCGGACGCCCTCGCGGAAGTCCTCCGAGGAGAAACAGCGGCGCCGCAGCTCGATCAGCTCGGCCTCCAGCACCGGATCGAACTGGGCCTCGGCGTCGAGCACGGCACGGATCACGCGCTTATTGCCGACCTGGGCCAGCGGTGCGTTGCCGGCCAGCTCGGTGGCGATCTCCAGCGCCCGCGCGGCCAGCTCGTCCTGATCGATGACCCAGTTCACGAGCCCCCATGACGCGGCCTGCTCGGCGTCGATGCGCCCGCCGAGCAGGAACAGCTCGCGCGTGCGCGGCGCGCCGATCGCGTCGATGAACTTGCGAACTCCGGTATGGGAGTAGACGAGCCCGAGCTTGGCCGGCGGCATTCCGAACTTCACGGCCGTGGCGGCGATCCGCAGGTCGCACGAGAGCGCCAGCTCCAGGCCGCCGCCGATCGTGTGGCCGTTCAGGACGGCGAGCGTGGGGTAGGGATAGGCCTCGATCGCGTCAATCGCCGCGGCGAACGGGTGGGCGATCAGCTTCTCGGCCTCATCGGCGAACACCGAGTCCGGCAGATCGCCGATGTCGTAGCCGGCGGAGAAGATCCGCTCCTGGCCGGTGATCAGCACGCACCGGGCGTCCAGCTGGGGCAGCCGGCGGGCGAAGGCGTCGAGGATCGCGTGGTCGAGCGCGCCGCGCTTGTCGGGGTTGGAGATCGTGAGCCGGACGACCCCGTCGGCCGGCTCGTCGATCAGGAGCCGGCCGGGATTAGTCGAGGACAACGAGCGTGTCGCCCTCTGACACAGACTGGCCCTCGGCGCAGCGAATCTCCTTGACCACGCCGGGATCCTCGGCCTCGACGGGCATCTCCATCTTCATCGATTCCAGGATCACGACCGTGTCGCCCTCCTCGACGGTGTCACCGACCTCGACCTCGATCTTCCAGACCGTGCCCGTGATGTGGGCCTCAACGTCGGACAACTTCTGACCTCCTCAGGCGACTCGATTGAAGCTCGGAGGATAGGCAAACCCGCCTGTTTGCGGGTTCCGTCCGGCGCGGGGCGTTGAATTCCACAGGCTGGGTGGATTAGATCCGGGCAAGGAGAGACAGATGACGGAGAACAGTGTCTTCATCAGCTCGTGTACGCGGCGGGATTTGTCGCGGCGGCAGGCCCATCGGGGCCTGGTGCGGGCGGACGTCCTAGTCGTACTCACGATGCTGGCGGCGGTAGCCGTGGCGCTGGCATTGACCGTGGGCTTCTGAGCGACCGCCCACCCGAGCCCGACCGCCCACCCGGACCGTTCGGCAGCCCAGGCCGAACCCCCCTATAAATATCCCCGTCGTGATCCTCGCCATCGATCAGGGCACGAGCGGCACCACCTGCCTCGTCTTCGACGAGCAGGCCGAGCTGATCGGCCGCGCCTTCAGCGAGTTTCAGCAGCACTTCCCGCGCCCCGGGTGGGTCGAGCACGACGCCGGCGAGATCTGGGCCGTGACCGAGCGGGTGGCCGGCGAGGCGCTCGCCGACGCCGGGGTGCGCGACGGCGAGCTGCAGGCGGTGGGCATCACCAACCAGCGCGAGACGGTCTGCGTGTGGGACCGCACGACCGGAGAGCCGCTGCACCACGCGATCGTCTGGCAGGACCGCCGGACCGCCGCGCGATGCGACGAGCTGCGCGAGGCGGGCGCGCTGGACCTGGTGCGCTCACGGACCGGCCTGGTGCTCGACCCGTACTTCTCCGGGACGAAGATCGAGTGGCTGCTGCGGGAGGTGGACGGGCTGCGGGAGCGCTGCGAGGCGGGGCGGGCCGTGTTCGGGACGATCGACTCCTGGCTGTTGTTCAAGCTGACCGGCGAGCACGTCACCGATCCGTCGAACGCCTCCCGGACGATGCTGTTCGACATCTCGCGCGGGGCGTGGGACGAGGAGCTGTGCGCGCTGCTTGGCGTGCCGATGCGGTCGCTGCCCCGCGTGGCGACGAGCTGCGGATCGCTGGGGGTGACGCGGGCGTTCGGGGGCGAGGTCCCCGTGACGGGGGTCGCCGGCGATCAACAGGCCGCCCTGTTCGGGCAGGCCTGCGTCGACCCCGGGCTGGGGAAGAACACGTACGGGACCGGGTCCTTCGTGCTCGTCAACGCCGGTTTCTCGCCGCCGCCGGCGGCCGAGGGCCTGCTGTCGACGGTGGCCTGGGGAATCGGCGAGCGGCTGTCCTACGCGTCGGAGGCGGCGATCTTCGTCACCGGCGCGGCCGTGCAGTGGCTGCGGGACGGGTTGGGGATCATCGAGGCGGCGGCCGAGACCGAGGCGCTGGCCGCGTCGCTGTCCGGCAACGACGGGGTGTACTTCGTGCCGGCGCTGACCGGGCTCGGGTCGCCGTACTGGGACCCCTATGCGCGTGGGACCCTGGTGGGGCTGACGCGCGGTACGGGTCGGGCCCATCTGGCCCGGGCCACGCTGGAGGCGATCGCCTACCAGACCGTTGACGCCGTCCGTGCCATTGAAGCGGCGGGGGTCGCGCTGACCGAGCTGCGCGCCGACGGCGGGGCGACGGCGAACGCGTGGTTGATGCAGTTCCAGGCTGACGTGCTCGGGGTGCCGGTGGTGCTCCCTGAGATCGTCGAGACGACGGCGCTCGGGGCGGCCTACCTGGCCGGCGTCGGCGCTGGGATGTGGACGATCTCAGACGTCTGCGCGTCGTGGCGGGAGCGGCGCCGGTTCGAGCCGGCGATGTCCGACGACGAGCGGTTGTCGCTGCTGGATTCCTGGAGGCGGGCGCTCGACCGCGCGCGCGGCTGGGTTGTAGCCTGATCTGTCGATGAGTCCGGAGATGGATCTCGAGCTTCTTACCGCGTCGCTGCGCGCGGATTCGAGCGATATCCGGGCGTTTGTGGAGGGGCTGGCCGTGAAGCTGGAGGAGGCGCTGCCGGGGCGCGCCCGCGTCGATCGGGCGAAGCAGGGCTTCCGGGGGCCGAAGGTCGTTCGCGCGATCTCGGTCGATGCCGGCAGCCAGCGGCTGGAGCTACGTGTCAGCGATCGCGGCGGCCTGGAGACGCGCAACTCGCGGGTCTCGGGCGGGATCGTGCTGAAGACCGAGCCGGTCGAGATCGACGCCTGGCTGGCGGCGCTCGGACAGGCGCTAGCGGTCGAAGCGGGCCGCAGCGAACAGACGCGGCAGGCGCTCGAGCGGCTGCTGCTGGGCTAAGGGACCTAAGGAGGACGATCGATGGGCTTCTTCAACCGGGACGACGACCAGCAGCCGGTGCCCGACCAGGCGGCGGTCGGCGACCGGCAACCGGCTGGGCCGGTGCCGGCGGAGGCGGGCCCGACGGCGGGGGCCTATACCGCCGGCGCGCTGGCCGGCATCCCCTCGTCCGGGCGCGACCGGATGGAGCGGATGAAGCAGGACGCTGCCCGCGGCTTCTTCACGTCCGATCTGTCGGTGAACGAGTTCCTGCTCGTGAAACAGTCCGGCTTCGAGCCGCTCGGGCTGGTGCTCGGCAGCTCGATCTACCACATCGGCTTCCAGCAGGCGATGTGGAACCGCTCGCAGGAGATGGGCGTGCTGACGCAGGCGATGTACCACGCGCGCGAGCTGGCCATGACCCGGATGGAGGAGGAGGCCGACCAGCTCGGCGCCGACGGGATCGTCGGGATGCGGCTGGAGATCGGCCGCTACGCGTGGGGCGCCGACATGGCCGAGTTCATGGCGATCGGGACGGCGGTTCGCCATCGCGACGGCCTGCTGCACCGCGCGCCCAACGGCCGCCCGTTCACCTCGGACCTCAGCGGTCAGGACTTCGCCACGCTGCTGCGCTCCGGCTACCGGCCCGTCGGCATGGTGATGGGCAACTGCGTCTACCACGTGGCCAACCAGTCGATCCGTCAGGTGTTCCGTCAGATGGGCACCAACCAGGAGATGGAGACCTACACCCAGGCCCTGTACGAGGCCCGGGAACTGGCCATGGGGCGGATGCAGGCCGAAGCCGAGCAACTCCAGGCCGGCGGCATCGTCGGCGCGCGGATCCACGAGGGATCCCACGGATGGGGCTCGCACGTGATCGAGTTCTTCGCCATCGGCAACGCCGTGATCCCACTGGAGGGTGGCGACCAGCACGAGATCCCGGCGCCGCAGCTGGTCCTGCCGCTCACCGGCTGACAGCTCATACAACGCGCCTCGCGGGGCGACGCTCCACGGGATGTTTGACTCTGCGTCTGTCGCTGAATAGCCTGGTGCGGCGTCGGATGACTGTTCGCTGAGAGGGCGTCGATGAACGGGGACACTGGAGCCAGGACCTCTGCCGGGCGGGGCGGGGTGCGCTTCGCGCCGTTGGTGGCGGTGGCGCTGCTCGCGGGCGGCCTGGCGGCCGCGCCCACGGCCGTGGCCGCCAGCAGCGGTGCCGGACCGGTGCTCGGCAAGAGCATCCAAATCTCCAGGGTGTCGGGCACGGTGACGGTCGAGCCCAGGGGGTCCAAGACTTTCACCCTCGTCACGCAACGGCGCACGGTCCCCGTCGGCTCGACGGTGAACGCTTCGAGCGGGACGGTCGGCATCGTCGCGGCCACGATGACGCACCGCGGACGACAGACCGCCCACGCGAGCGGTGGCGCTTTCACGTTGACCCAGGTGCCGCGCAACCCGCTTGTCACGATGGTGCTGACCGCGCGGCGCCCGGTCAAGTCCGTCTGCGGGCCGAGCAACGCCGCTGCGGCGAAGAAGAAGCCAACGCACGGCGTGCTCAGCACGCTCCACGCGACCGACACCGGCGGGGGGTGGCGCACGGCGACGGGTACCGCGGCGGCCACCGTGCGCGGAACCGAGTGGACCACGCAGGACACGTGCGCCGGAACGACCTTCTCAGTCGAGAAGGGCGTGATCAACACGTCGACCAACAAGGCGCCGCTTTCGAGCGCGCTGCAACCGCACCAGAGTCTCGCCTATCAGTGCCCCTCGACGGGGAAGTGCGAGGAGTTGCTCGGCGCTTCCACCCCGGTGACGGTGAACGGGACGGCGGTGCAGACGCCGGGGTTCGGCGCGTCGTACGTCACCAAGAGCAACGTCGACGACTACGACCTCTGCGTGACGGGACCCTCCGAGACGGGATGTACCACCTACCCGCTCGGTAGCCCCAGCGCTTCCGGATGGCGCCGTAGCGTCGTCGCCTGCGTGCCGCCGCAGGCTGGCACTTACCAGATCAGCTGGCGGGTCAACGGCGTCCTGCTGGGCTTGCCGCTCACGTACGTTTCGCCCCCGATCCCGGCCGGCGTACGCACCGGCTGCGGGTCCACGCCGATCAGCCGCCAGGGGGTTCCGGCGGGCTTGAACGCCACGCAAACGTCGGGCGACTTCGTCGTGCATTACGACGACGCCAGTCCGAGCGATCCGAACTACCTCACCAGCGCGCAGGCGATGAGCGTCGCGGAGACCGCGCAGAACGCCCTCCGGTTCGAGACCGGCACGCTCGGGATGCCGATGTATCTGGACCCGGCGGTGTATCCGGGGTCGACGCCCGGGAAGATTGACATCTATGCGTCGGCGAGCACCTCACTGCTCAGCGACACCCATACGTGGCCGGAGGTTGGTGAGACGACGTTCCCGGGCATCGGTCAGCCGTCATCCGCCTACATCGTGCAGAGCGCGGACTTCGACCCCGAAGCGATCGGTTTTTCGGTCTTCCAGGTGCTGCTCGACGGGATCGGCATCACGGGACGGGATGATGCCGGCCTGTGGGGATCGATGGGCACATGGGCAGGCGCAAACTTCGATCAGAGCGGTTCAGCCGACGCGCAGATCTCCGCGCCGCCGCTGAGCGAACCGATCGACTGTGACATGAGCTGCCCCGGCACCGTGTCCCAGGACCAATGGCGCTTCTACGAGCACCTGGCGGAGAAGTTCGGAGCATCGATCATCCCGGCGATCCTCTCGGCGGATGACGCGCTCCTGCGCTCGGACAGCTCGACGGGACACATGGATGCCGCGCTCGAGCAGGTGCTCAGCTCACACGGCTCTTCGCTCGCGAGTGAGCTCGCCGAGTATGCGTTCGAGGACGACGACAACGGCTGGCGGGAGACGTGGATCCAGAAGCTCCCGTACATCTTCGACGGCAACAGCTACATGACCGAACCCGTGGCGGCGACAAGTGGCACCATCACGCCCGCCACGGTCGTCGTGAACCATCTCGCCAGCCACGTGCTTGAGCTGACGGTTGCGCCGAGCGGCTCCTCGACCTGCGTCCTCAACACGCTCACCGTCGACATGACGGTTCCGTCCGGCGGGCTCGAGCCGGGCACGACCCTCTTCAGCGGCGGCACCCACCCGGGAGCCAACGCCGACCCCACGGATCCGACGCCATCCGACACGGCGACGTTCGACTCGTGTGACGGCGCGAGGCTCGATCTCGTGTTCACGAACGGGACGAGCGCCGACGGGATGACCTTCGGGGCCACCGGCACGCTTGTGTACGACAGCGGCCCGCTCTCGTCGGGGTCGGCCAATCGGGTCGTGACTCGCGCCGCGGGTCCCAACTGAGTCGCTCTGTCACGTGTGCGTCGAGGCGGCGATTCTCGACGATCTGTATCACTTCCTGGGAATCGCGCCATGAGCTCCGATGTCGAACTGAAGCCCCAGGTCTACAAGGACCCCCGCCCGGCGGAGTTCTTCGCGCCGTACCACGACCGCGTGCGCGACCACCGGCCCGAGTGGATCTACGAGGTCGTGCGCATGGCGACGATGGCCAACGCGCTGATCCTGTTCCGCGCCCGCGCCTACGGGTCGGAGCACGTGCCCAACGGGCCGGTGATCCTGGCGCCGAACCACGCGTCGTTCATGGATCACTTCTTTACCGCGATCTTCCTGCGCCGGCACGTCCAGTTCATGGCCAAGTCGCAGATGTTCGGCGCGGGCCCGCTGAGCTGGATCTACAACCACGGCGGGGTGTTCCCGGTGCGCCGCGGCCATGCCGACGAGGACGCGTTCACGACGGCGTTCGCGGTCCTGCGCCGCGACGGCGTGATCGGCATGTACTGCGAGGGAGGACGGACGCGCACCGGGGCGATGGCCGATCAGGCCAAGCCCGGCATCGGGCGCCTGGCCGTGCAGTCGGGCGCCCCCGTCGTCCCGGTGGCGATCCTCGGCTCCCACCAGGTCCGCAACTGGAAGCGGCTGCATTTCCCCAAGGTGGTCGTCGAGTACGGCCTGCCGCTGCGCTTCGAGCCGGTCGAGGACCCGTCACGCGAAGCCCAGCAGGAGGCGGCCGACCTGATCCTGAGCCGGATCAAGGCGCTGCACACGGCGTTGAGCGAGCGTCACGGCGCGCGCCCGCCCAAGGACCCCTCAGTCGATCGCGCGACGGTAGAACCCGCGCACGCCGATCCCCATCAGCGCGCCGATTGACCCGACCAGCACGACGACGCAGACCCACGGCGCGATGTGCGGCACCGACGGCACGAGCGCGGCGCGCATCGACTCGCTGACGTAGGTCATCGGGTTGCACGCCGTCACCACCTTGAACCACGGCAGCCGCGAGAGCGACGGCCACGGATACTGGCTGCAGCCGGTGAACAGCAGCGGCGTGAATACCAGCGAGAACACCATGTTGATCCGGGTCGGCGTCACGAGCGTCCCCAGCACGAGCCCGAGCCCGGAGCCGAGCAGGCTGCCGAAGACGAGGGCCAGGGCCAGCAGCGGGACGCCGCTCCAGCGCCACGGCACCGATCCCAGGACGAGGATCCCGACCGGGATCATGATTCCGGCGGCGACGATCGCCCGGGCGCTGGCGAACAGGACCTTCTCGGCCGCCACCAGCCCGGTCGACATCGGCGCCAGCAGCCGGTCCTCGATCTCCTTCGTCCACCCGAACTCGATGACCAGCGGGAAGGCCAGCGTCTGCATCCCCGTGATCACGGCGGTCAGGGCCAGCAGTCCCGGGAACAGCAGGTGCGCGTACCCGTGCCGCGTATAACCGAGGGCGCCCAGCACCTTGCCGAACACGAGCAGCAGAAACAGCGGCTGAAGGATCACCTGGGCCAGGAACACGGGCAGGTCCGTCCAGGTGACGAACACGTCGCGCCCGAGCACGGCCAGGAACGCCCGCCCCTGGGTGGCTCGTGCCGTCGCCGCGCCGGCGCTCATCGCAGTGCTCGTCCGGTCAGGTGGATGAACACGTCCTCCAGCGTCGGGGCGCCGATCTCCACCCCGCGTAGCGCCAGCCCACGCTCGGCCAGCACGGTCGCGGCCGGGGCGATCAGCTCGGACGCCTCGCCCTCGATATAGAGGCGTACGCGCTCCTGCTGATCGCCGCCACCCTCGATCGCCTCCAGACGCTCAGTCCCGGGCAGCGCGGCGAGCGCTTCCAGCGCCGGCTCCAGCGCGGCGCCGTCTGAGACGAGCGCCAGGTCGAGCGTCGAGCTGCCGGGCAGCGAGCGCATCAGCGCCTCGGGTGTGTCGAGCGATAGCAGCTTGCCGTGGTCCATGATCGCCACCCGGTCGGCCAGCGTGGCCGCCTCGTGCATGTCGTGCGTTGTGAGGATTAATGTGACGCCCCGGTCACGCAGCTCGGTCAGCCGGTCCCACACGAACAGCCGGGCCGCCGGGTCCAGCCCGGTCGTGGGCTCGTCGAGAAACAGCACCTGCGGTTGGTGCATTAACGCGCGGGCGATCATCACCCGCTGGGCCTGGCCACCGGAGAACATGTCGGGCTTCACGTCACCGCGCTCGCGCAGGCCGAACTGCTCCAGAAGCTCGTCGGCGCGGGCCTCGGCCTCGGCGCGCGGAACGCCGTGATAGGCGGCGTGGAAGGTGAGGTTGCGGCGGATGGAGATCGAGCGGTCCAGGTTGCTGCGCTGCGGCACGACGGCGAGCCGCCCGCGCGCGTGCACCGGATCGGTGGCCACGTCGACGCCGCCAACGCTCGCCCGGCCGCTCGTCGGCCGCACCCGCGTCGTCAGCATCCCCACCGTCGTCGTCTTGCCGGCGCCGTTTGGCCCGAGCAGGCCGAACACCTCGCCGGACGAGACCGCGAACGAGATCCCGTCGACGGCGTTCACTGGCATCTTCGGGTAGCGCTTGACCAGCTCCTCGACGGTCACTGCGGGCGCGCTCGTCGGCTCCGCCGCTGTCGCGGTGGCGGTTCCCCTACTCATGGCGCCGATGTTAGGTTGCGCCGCAGCGCCTGCCACCATGAGGGGTGATGCTGGCGATCCAACAGGAACAGTTCGCGACGGCCGCCCGGGAGCAGCTGCGGGCGCTGACCGGCGACCCCAAGGCGGAGTTCCGCGAGGGGCAACTGGAGGCGATCACCGACGTGGTCGAGGACCGCGCCCGCGTGCTGTGCGTCCAGCGCACCGGCTGGGGCAAGTCGGCCGTGTACTTCGTCGCCACGGCGCTGCTGCGCCGCCGGCAGGCCGGGCCGACGCTGATCGTCAGCCCGCTGCTGGCGCTGATGCGCAACCAGATCGAGGCGGCCACACGGCTCGGCCTGAAGGCGCACACGATCAACAGCACCAACCGCGAGGAGTGGGACGAGGTCAGGGAGCGCCTCGCCGCCGATGACGTCGACCTGCTGCTGATCAGCCCCGAGCGGCTGAACAACCCGCGCTTCCGCGACGAGATGCTGCCGCTGTTCGCCGCCTCGGTCGGACTGCTGGTGATCGACGAGGCGCACTGCATCTCCGACTGGGGCCACGATTTCCGGCCCGACTACCGGCGCGTGAAGGACATGCTCGACGCGCTCGGCCCCGACGCGGCGGTGCTGGGCACGACGGCCACGGCCAACGACCGCGTTGTGAAGGACGTGCTGGAGCAGCTCGGCGGCGCCGGCGAGCACCAGCTGCGCTCCTACCGGGGACCGCTGGCCCGCACGAGCCTGCGCCTGGAGACCCTGGAGCTGCCGCGTCCCGCCCAGCGGCTGGCCTGGCTGGTGGAGAACCTCCCGGGGCTTCACGGGTCCGGGATTGTCTACACGCTGACCAAGCGCGATGCCGAGCAGGTGGCCGGCTTTCTGAACGACAACGGGATCTCGGCGCTCGCCTACAGCGGCGAGCAGCCGACCGAGGACCGGATCGCCACCGAGGAGCGGTTGCTGCGCAACGACGTGAAAGCGGTCGTGGCCACAAGCGCCCTCGGCATGGGCTACGACAAGTCCGACCTGACGTTCGTCGTGCACTACCAGGCGCCGGGCTCGGTCGTCTCCTACTACCAGCAGGTCGGGCGCGCCGGCCGCGGCGTCGAGCACGCCGACGTCGTGCTGCTGCGAGGCGGCGAGGACCGCCGGATTCAGGACTTCTTCATCGAGCAGGCGTTCCCGTCGCGCGAGCGGGTGGACGCGGTGCTGAGCGATCTGGAGGCTGCGGGCGAGAACGGCCGGTCCACCCGCGAGCTGATGGCGGTCGTGAACATCGGGATGGGCCGCCTGGAAGCGATGCTGAAGATCCTCGACGTCGAGGGCGCGGTGCGTCGTGATGGGGCCCGGTGGGTGGCGATCCCCGGGGAGTGGCGCTATGACGGCGAGCGCTACGCCCAGGTGACGCAGCTGCGGCGGGCCGAGCAGGCGGCGATGGGCGCGTACGGCGCCGACGGCCGCTGCCTGATGCGCGTTCTGCAGGAGGAGCTCGACGATCCGAGCCCGGCCGATTGCGGGCGCTGCTCGGTGTGCACCGCTCCGGCGTTCGCGGCGCCGCTGGACCCGGCGCTGGTGGAGCGCGCCGGGCGCTACCTGCGGGCCCGCCCGATCGAGCTGGAGGTGAAGAAGATGGCGCCCGACGCGGCCGGCACGATGCGCAAGATCCCGGAGGATGTGCGCACCGAGCCGGGGTGGGCGCTGGCGCGGTTCGGCGACGGCGGCTGGTGGCCGGCGGCCGAGCGTGGCCTCGCGACCGGCTCGTTCGAGGGCGAGCTGATCGACGCCCTGGCCGAGGCGGTCACGGCGCAGCGACCGCGCTGGGTGACGACCGTGCCGAGCGTGCGGCTGGGCGACGTGATCGCGACCCTCGGCCGCGCCCTGGCCGACCGGCTCGGCGTTCCTTACCTCGATCTGATCGCCCGCATCGAGGAGCGTCCGCCCCAGCGCGAGATGGCCAACGCCGTTCAGCAGGCGGCCAACGTCCGCGGCGCGTTCACCGTGGGCGCCCGCCCGCCGTCGGGGACGGGCGTCCTGCTCGACGACCGCCGCAGCTCGGGCTGGACGCTGGCCATGGTCGGAGGTCAGCTGCGCCGGGCCGGCGCCGAGCGGGTCCTGCCGCTCGCGCTCGGGACGCTCCTGTAGACCTGGTTACAGCAGCTGGACGCGGGGCAGCGCGTCCCGTCGGATCAGCACCCGCGCGCGCTCGGGCAGGAGCCCGGGTGCCGTGATGGTGATCAG
>DASZLC010000160.1:0-12415 GCA_035552615.1 Solirubrobacteraceae bacterium | reverse complement strand
ATCGCGGCTCCCCGAACTGCGGGCGTTCGGAGGACTCCAGTCCTATCCGAGCCGCACGAAGGATCCGGATCCGGTCGATTTCTCCACCGGCTCGGTCGGAATCGGCGCGACGGCGACGATCTGGTCGGCGCTGGCCCACCGGTACGTGGCCGGCCACTTCGAGGTGCCCCGCGGCGGGCGGCAGATCGCGCTCGTCGGCGACGCCGAGCTCGACGAGGGAGCGATCTGGGAGGCGCTCGTCGACCCGATGGTCCCGCAGCTCGGCGAGGTGCTGTGGATCGTGGACCTGAATCGCCAGTCGCTTGACCGCGTCGTGCCGGACATTGCGGCGGGACGGATCGGGAAGATGTTCCAGGCGGCGGGCTGGCGCACGATCACCGTGAAGTACGGCCGCTGGCTGCGCGAGCTGTTCGCGCGCGCAGGCGGCGAGTCGCTTCGGCGCCGGATCGACCTGATGCCCAACGAGGAGTACCAGCGGTTGCTGCGCGCCGATCCCGCCGAGCTGCGCGAGCGGCTTCCCGGATCGGGGCGGGGCCGCAAGGACATCGTCCGGGTGCTCGCCGAGCTCGACGACCACGAGGTCGTGGCCGCTGTCTCGGATCTCGGCGGGCACGACCTGGCCGATCTGCGCCAGGCGTTCCGCGAGGCCGACGCCGCGCACGACACCCCCGCGGTGATCTTCGCCTACACCATCAAAGCGTGGCGGCTGCCGACGCAGGGCCATCCCGGTAACCACTCGGCATTGCTCACGACCGAGCAGTGGAAGCAGCTGGCCGGCTCACTCGGCGCCGACGCCGAGCGACCGTGGGAGCGGTTCCCCGACGGCTCGCCGGAGGCCGAGCTGTGCGCCCGCGCCGCCCACACGCTGACGCCCGCGCCGCTCCAATGGCGCGAGCCGCCGGCGGTCCCCGCCGAGGTGCGCGGCGCGCATACGGGCGTCGCCTCCACGCAGCAGGGCTTCGGGCGCCTGCTCGTCGAGCTGGCGCACGCCGCCCCCGACGTGGCCGAGCACATCGTCACCGTGTCGCCCGACGTCGCCTCCTCGACGAACCTCGGCGGCTGGATCAACCGCTCGGGGGTCTGGAATCCCGGTGAGCGAGTCGACTGGTTCGCCGACGACACCGACACGCTGGTGCGCTGGCGCGAGGACCTCCACGGCCAGCACGTCGAGCTGGGGATCGCGGAGATGAACCTCGTCGGGCTGCTCGGCGAGCTGGGCGCCACCTGGTCACGCGACGGCCAGCCGCTGCTGCCGATCGGAACGATTTACGACCCGTTCGTGAACCGCGCGCTGGAGCCATGGTCGTTCGGCATCTACGCCGGCGGTCAGTCGATCCTGATCGGCACACCGTCCGGGATCACGCTCGCCCCCGAGGGCGGCGCGCACCAGTCGATCATCACCCCGTCGGTCGGTCTGGAGCAGCCCCGGTGCGTGGCGTGGGAACCGGCGTTTCTGCAGGACCTGGAGTGGATCCTGCTGCACGCCCTCGGCCGGCTGGGACGCGCCGACGGCGAGTCCGCCTACCTGCGGCTCTCGACTCGCCCGATCGAGCAGGCGCTGTGCGCGGTGCCGGCGGACGCGGCTGGTCGCGAGCGGCGGCGCGCCGATGCGCTGGCGGGCGGCTATGTCCTGCGCCGGGCCGGCGGCGCTCCGCGCCTGACGCTCGTCGGGATGGGCGTGACGATGCCGCAGGTGCTGAGCGCCGCCGACGAGCTGGCTGGCGCCGAGATCGCGGTCGACGTCGTGTGCCTCACCTCGGCCGACCTCGTGCACCGCGCCCTGCAGGCGCGCGCCGGGTTGCGCGACGGCGAGGACGGCGTGCTGGGGCGGCTGTTCGCCCCCGACCGTGCCGCGCCGATCGTCAGCGTGCTCGACGGCCACCCGCACACGCTGAGCTTCCTGGGGACGATCAACGCCACCGCGATCGCCGCCCTCGGGGTCGAGGACTTCGGGCAGTCGGGCGACGTTGAGGACCTCTACCGCCACTACGGAATCGACGCCGAGACGATCGTCGGCGCGGCCCTCGACCTGATCTGAGAGGAACGTTCGTGACGGAGATCACCATGCCCCAGCTGTCGGACTCGATGGAGCAGGGTCTCGTGCTTCAGTGGCTGATCGCCGACGGGGCTGAGGTCGCGGTCGGCGACGAGCTGCTGGAGATCGAGACCGACAAGGCGACGATGACCTATCAGTCCGAGGTCGCCGGGACGCTGCAGATCGTCGTGCCCGAGGGGACGACGGTGAATGTCGGCGACGTGATCGCCCAGATCGGCGCGGCCGTACCGGTGGCCGCGCCGGAGCCCCCGCCGGCCAGTCCGGCGGCGAGTCCGGCGCCGCCCGTTGCCGCCGCGGTGAACGGGAACCAGCACGCCGCGCCGGCGACGCCGGTCGCGCGCCGACTGGCCGCCCTCCACGGCATCGAGCTGTCCTCGCTGCACGGCAGCGGGCCGCGGGGACGGATCACCAAGTCCGACGTCCTCACCGCCGGGGGCCTCGACGCGCCCGCGGCGCCCGCACCACGCGCGCCGACGCCACCGCCGGCAGCACCAGCACCAGCAGCGAATGGCAGCGGTCGGGTCGAGGAGCTGAGCCGCCTGCAACAGGCGGTGGCCCGCCGGATGGCCGAGGCGAAATCGACGATCCCGCACTTCCAGGTCCAGACCGAGGTCGACATGAGCGCCGCGCTGGCGCTGCGCACCAAGTTGAAAGAGATCGCCGCCACGCTCGGCGAACCCGCTCCATCGATCAACGACCTGATCGTGAAGGCGTGCGCGGCCGCGCTGCGCGCCCACCCGCACGCCAACGGCTCCTACCAGGACGGGCGCTACGAGCTCCACGAGCGCGTCAACGTCGGCGTCGCCGTGGCCGCCGAGGGCGCGCTCGTCGTGCCCACGGTGTTCGACGCGGACTCAAAGACACTGGGGCAGATCGCGCGCGACACCCGCGCGCTGGCGGCGCGCGTGCGCGACGGTCAGATCACCCCGCCCGAGCTCGCGGGCGCCACCTTCACCGTCTCCAACCTCGGCATGTTCGGGATGACCGCGATCATCCCCGTGATCAACCCGCCCCAGGCGGCGATCCTCGGCGTCGGCGCGGTGCGCGACACGCTCGCCCGCGGCGCCGGTGACGAGATCGTCGACCGCCCGCTGCTGACGCTCACGCTGAGCTGCGATCACCGCATCCTTTACGGCGCCGACGCCGCCCGCTTCCTGGCCGACGTGAAGGCGCTGCTGGAGGCCCCGCTCCGACTGGCCTTCGGCTGACCGCGAAGCGCACTCCGAGGCGTCGTCAGCGGGGCAGGAACACGACCTTGTCCCGCATGCGCTCGACGACGTCCCCGGGAAGATCGAGCACCAAGCCGAAATCCTCGACCGAGGAGAAGCCGCCGGTCTGCGCGCGCACCTCGATGATCTGGGTCGCCAGGGCATCATCGACGCCTGGCAACGTCTCCAGGACGCCGGCCGGCGCGCTGTTGACGTCAACCAGACCGGCATCGAACCCACGTCGCTCGTCGGGGCGCCCAACACCGATCTCGCGGGCCAAGGCGGGCTTCTCGCGTGCCAGCCGCATGGCCTCGGCGCGGGCCTTCAGCCTCAGCTCACCCGCCTCCGTGGCGGCGTACATCGGCGATCGCATCACCTGCTCGTAGGCGCCGCGGATGACAAAGGAGGTCGCCACCGCGCCGACCCATCCCACGATAATCAGCATGCCGGCCAGGTCATCGTTCCCGGTCTGGCGGCCCGTGTCGAGGCTGCTCATGATGACGCCTACGACGACGATCGCAGACCACAGGATCCCCAGCAGGACCCAGCTCGTGCGCCGAGCCTTGAAGCCAGCGTAGATCGGCGCCCACGCACCAAGGCCGAGTGGAATCAACGATATGTAGGGCCAGCGGTAGCGAGTCGCGACAACCGGCGTCTCGGAGTCCGACACCCGCCACAGAGTCGCACCTATCACCTGACGCCGCAACGTTGCCCCGTGTCCTGAGGCCTCAGATCTGATCCGCACGACCGCCACTCCCGTCGAGCCGCGGAGCTCGGCCGGGCAGGCCCAGCTCGCGGCGTCATCATCTCAGCGAGGTGACGTGCGGTGTTGCCGACGTGTTACCAGTGCGATTCACGATCGGTGTGTAGCGCCGGCACGGCTCGTTGCGCAGGCTCGGGCACGGCGGCGTACCGGTCGGCACGGCTACGCCCGGTACCACCGGGAGGATCAGACTCGACGGCATCCGCTTGGAGTACGCCAACGACACCGTTGCCGTCCCGCTCGGCTCGGTCTGGCTGAAGGACCACACCGGTTGAGTCCCGTTCGGCGCCGTGATTGTCACGCGGATGCGGGAGCCCGCGCGATACGCGTGACCCTCGTAGTAGAGCGGGATGACGACCTCGACGAAGCGTCCCCTCGGCAGCGGCTGAACGTCGGCCGCCCGCTCGGTGGGGATCGGCTCCAGCACGGTGCTCGGTTGCTTGAAAAGGTTGGTCGCGCGCGCCGCGAGCTTGCGCTCATCGGCCCGGATCCACCCATTCTGCACGAACGTCTCGTCGCCGTCGGGGTCGACCTCGCTGACGGTGGCCTGCAGGTCGACGTTGGGCGTCGAGGACCGCACCCAGAGATGGACAGCGCCGGCGCCGATCACGGTCGTGTTCGACTGAAGCGGCGCCGAGATGTAGGAGACGGCGGTGCCGGGCGGGTTCGGGGCCCAGTTCCACTGCCACTGCGACGCGTCGCCCCACAGCCCACCGCCGCCGGTGTTGTTCCCAAAGTCGGTGAGCGGCTGGGCCTGGGCGTTGGACTCGTACGAATCCACTCCCTCCGAGCTGGGCGGCCCGTCCCCCAGCGTGCCGTCTGGACCGAAATACCAGTAGCGCGCCACGGTGCCGGGGATCGGGAACGTCGAGAACGACTGCTCGAACCCCGGATACGGGTTGCCGGGGACCAGCGCGCCGGTCGGCGAGCGCCCCGCGCCGTTGTCGAACAGCACTCGGACCGCTGGCAACTTCTCGAAGGCGGCCAGGGCGTCCGCGTAGGTCAAGATCCCCTGAATCGGATCCGAGGGCAACGTCAGCAGATCATTGTGCGGGACCCCCATCGCCTGCGAGTAAACGATTGGCGCCGCAGCGTGGATCACGGCAGCGTTCAGGAGCGGCACCTGGTGAGCGACGAACAGCTCCAGGAAGTCGTACCAACGGTCGAGGGTGGCTGGATCGAGCGAGTCGACGTGGGCACCGTTGGTGAAGGTGAACCACTTCAGGCTCGTTCCGGTGAAGTGGGGGACGAGGTCCGGGCAGTGCGCGCCCGTCTGCTCGTCCTCCCATTGGCAGGCCATGAACACCGGCACCGCGATCTTGTGCACGAAGGTGATCGGGTCGAGCGGATCGGCCGTCGCCGGTATGTAGTGGGCGTTGGCCCGGATCTTGGCGATCAGGTTGGTCGCCTCCCCGTGGAGGGCCTGGTTCCCCCGGCAGGTTTGATCACCCTGGCGGATCCGCTGGTAGGCCCACGACTGCCCCGCGTTCGGTCCGGCGGGCAACGCGTCGTCCTGGCGCTCCTGCGCCCACCCGACGGCGAAGCCCGTGTTCAGGATGCCGCCCGGGTACAGCGTCGTCGCGGTGGCGTCGATGGTGGAGAGCGGCGAGATCGCCTCCAGATCCGGGGGGTCGGTCTGCGCGGTGAACAGCTGGCTGATCGCCCCGAAGGAGATGCCCATCATCCCAACCTTGTGATCGAGCACCCACGGCTGGTGAGCGATCGCCTCGATCACGTCGTACCCATCGAGGTTCTGCAGCGGCTCGAAGTAATCGTAGGCCCCGCCCGAGCAGCCGGTCCCGCGCATGTTCACGTCGACGACCGCGAAGCCCATCAGGTTGGCGATCACGGCGATGCCGTTCTGCGGACCGGCCGGATCGGCGTAGCCGTAGCCCGAGTACTCGATCAGCGTGGGGTACGGCGGGGCGTAGTCAGGCAGGCCGGCCGGCAGCGTCAGCGCCGGCAGTCCCAGCCCGGCCGGGCTGGTGGGCGGATGCACGTCGATCGCGAGCTTCGTTCCGTCGCGCGTGGTCAGGTAGCCGTAGCCGCTGTCGGGGATCGACTGGTCGTAGACGGATGGATCCCACGGCGCCGATTGATCGGAGTGCACCGTGATCGGGCCCGACTGCGCTCCGTGCGGGGACAGACGCACCCGGTAGCCGCCGCCCGGTGCCACGTTGCGGAACAACAGCCCGCCCTGCGGGTCCGCGTTCTGCGTTGCCAGCGTGCGCCCTCGGGCGTTTAGCAACGACATGCGCGCGTCCGGCGCCAGGCCGGTGACGTTCACCTGCTCGGCACTGCCCTGCGCGATGAAGGTCGGGGGCGCGCTCGCGCTCGCCGAGGCCCCCGAGGCGACGATCAGCAGCGCCGCGAGCAGGGCGACCGCGCCCGGGCGCGCCCGCAGTCGCACGTGATCAGCCGATCGTGACGAGGCCGGTGGACCCATCAACGGTGATCGTCGCCAGGTCGGGGATGTCACGCGTTCCGGTGCCGGTGTTGATCACGCAGGTGACGCCAAGTTCGCGGGCGACGATCGCGCCGTGGCTCATCTGCCCACCGGTGTCGATCACCAGCGCATCGGCGAGCATGAACAGCGGCGTCCAGCTCGGATCGGTCGTGACGCAGACGAGGATGTCGCCGGGCTCCAGGGCGGCCTCGTCGGGGTCGTGGATCACGCGGGCGCGCCCGGTGACGGCGTCGCCGACGACGCCGATGCCGCGCAGCTCACGGACCGCCTCTTTGACCGCGACGGCGCCGTCGCCGGCCGGCGATGCGTCGTCTCCGGCGTCGGCCGGCTCGTCGAGCGGCACGGGCGGACCCGTCCACTCCGGCGGCAGCACGAGCGCGCGGTAGCGCTCGTGGCGCTCCTTGCGTTCGGTCACGACCGCCTGCAGCGACGCGCCGGCCGGCGCCAGGAACTCGGTGTCGGTGAGGAAGAACACGTCGGCCGGGTCATCGATCAACCCCTGCTCGGCCAGCAGCGCGCCGCCCGACTTGGCCGCGCACCGGGCGGCGTCGAGCGTGTGCAGGAACGCCGCCTTGCCGACCTCGCGCTTCGGGATGAACACCGACGCCAGCTTCATCGTCAACCGCGCTCCGCCGCGCTTGTATGCCGGCAGGCCGGCGAGCACGCGCTCCTCGGCGGAGCGGCGCCGTTCGCGCTGGGTGGCTTCGCGCTCGCGCGGGTTGGTCATCTCGCTCCGCGCGTAGCTGGCGATCAGCGACTCCAGCGGCCGGCGGTCCTCGCGCCAGCTGGAGTTGCTGAGGTCGCCCTCGTCGGGGCCGTGGTAGCCGTGGCGGCGGACCAGCTCGTCGAGCGTCAGCGCGTCCCGGGAGGCCGACCACAGGTCCTCCAGCAGCTCCGTCTCCTCCATCGCCCCGTAACCGGTGGCCAGCTCGGCGGCGAGCGCCGTGGGCTGACCGGCGGCAACGGCCAGTGCGGTGAGCTGGTCGAGCAACCCGAATCCCACCAGCGACGCGGTGGCGTGGTGGACGCCGACGCGGATGAAGCGATCGGCGGCTTCGCTGTACAGCGCCTGCGCGCCGGGCAGATCGGTCGGTGGCGCGTCGAGCACAGCCCGCTGCCACCATTCGCGGTACTCGCGCCGGAGCACCGGGATCTGGGTGGCCGCGGCCCGCAGGGCGCGGGGCATGCGCACCGCGACGACGGGGTAGCGTCGCCGCGCGGCGAGCGGCTTGCCCGACGGGGCGTCCGGAGCGGGCTCCTTGCCGAACATCTTCTCCTCGATCGCCGCCCCGGAGCTGCCCGGCATGCGATCGCCGAGCCCGCACAGCGTGTCGACGTTGCCGGCCGCCCGGCCGTAGAAGATCCCCGAGATCCGGTCCTCGGCGGAGTCGGGCACCGGGACCTCGGAGCGCGCGAGCACGCCCATTGCCCCGAACGACATCCGCACCGAGGTCTCCATCGACAGGCTCCACATCGCCCACCCGAGCGGCTTCTGCACGCCCTGGATGGCCTCGGCGAAGTTCACCGTGCTCCAGCGCGTTCCTGGAGCGGTGCTCATGTGAACGGGATTGGCGGGCTCGATCGCCGACATCGCCCAGATCCTCGCCGATCGATCGCGCAGCTGTCAAACACCTAATCCAGACGGTTCGTTTGACAGACATGCGGCGCGCCGGTCTATACGATCGAGGACGTGCCCGACAGTCCGCTGATCATCGACGTCTCGCCCCGGGACGGGCTGCAGAACGACCCGGTGATCCTCGAACCGGGCGTTCGCGCCGAGCTCTGCCGCCGGCTGGTGGCCACCGGGATCCAGCGGGTCGAGGCGGTCAGCTTCGTGCACCCGCGCTACGTGCCGGCGATGGCCGGCGCCGAGGAGGTGGTGGCCGCGCTGCCGGACTTGCGGGACGAGGCGCTCGTCGGCCTGGCTCTGAATCGCCGCGGCTTCGATCGCGCGCTGGCCACCGGACTGCGGCGCGTGAACCTGAGCGTCGCGGTGACCGAGAGCTTCTCGCAGCGCAACCAGGGGTGCACGAGGGAGGAGGCCGCGGCCCTGATCGCCGAGCTCGCGCCGCTGGCCAAGGCCGACGGGATCGAGGTCGTGGTGACGCTCTCGGTGTGCTTCGGCTGCCCGTTCGAGGGCCGGGTGGCGCCGTCGCAAACGCTGGAGCTGGCCGACCGGGTGGCGGCGATCGGAGTCGACGCCGTCGTGCTCGCCGACACGATCGGCGTGGCGGTCCCGGCCGCGGTGCGTACCCTGGTCGCGGGTGCCGCGGACCGTGGTGTGCCGGTCGGAGGGCACTTCCACGACACCCGCAACACGGGTATCGCCAACTGCCTCGCCGCGCTTGAGGCCGGGGCGGTCAGGCTCGATGCCTCGACGGGCGGCGTCGGCGGCTGCCCCTTCGCCCCCGGGGCCACCGGCAACGTCGCCACCGAGGATCTCGTCTACGTGCTGGAGGAGTCGGGCGTCGACACGGGCATCGATCTCGACGCACTGATCGACTGCGCCCGGTGGCTGGGCGGGCAGCTCGGGCACCCGATCCCCAGCGCGCTGGCGCGCGCGGGCGGCTTCCCGGCCGGCGAGGGCGCGACGACCCATCCCTGAGGTGCTGGCGGGGTACGAGCACCTGCTGGCGGCCGGGCGCCGCCTGCAGTGGGACGCCGAGGCGATCGACCTGAGCGCCGATGCCGCCGCGCTGGGCGCGCTCAGTAACGACGCACAGCGCCGGGTCAGGACGCTGCTGGCCGGCTTCTGGGTGGCCGAGCACGGAGTAGCCGAGCACCTTGAGGAGTACGTCACCGTCAGCGACGGTATGGCCCGGCGGTGCCTGGAGCTACAGGCGAGCGACGAGCGCCGCCACGCTCGCTTCTTCGAACGCGTGCGCGCGGAGGTCCTGGATGTCGACGACGTGCGCGGGATTGCCGGTGCGGAGATCGTCGCGCTGTTCGAGCGCGAGCTGCCGGCGGTGGCGGCCGGGCTCGCCGCCGGCTCGGTCGCCCTCGCCGACGCCGTTGGGCTCTACCACCTGGTGCTCGAGGCGATCGTGCTCAGCGTCGGCGAGGCGGCGCTGGTGGCCGAGGCCGCCCCGCTCCCGGGCGTGGCCGCCGGCGCGGCGCGCGTGCAGGCGGACGAGCGCTGGCACATCGGGCTCGGCGTGCAGGTACTGAGCGACGCCGGCATCAGCCCCGGCGGGATCGAACCGCTCGCCGAGCGGGCCGCGCGCGCCTGGGGCGCCGAGATCGCCAGCGATGACCGCGTGCGGCACGCGCTGGCCGCGCATCGCCGACGCGCCCTGCTGCTGCGGCGGTCCACGCTTGCTGGACGTGTGTGACACAGATGACTAGGATCCGACGTGAGCGTCGAAGGCTCGGCGCTGGCGAACCCGAGGAGGAGCACGCACTAGGCCGATGATCACACGACTGAACTACCTGGCGCTGAAGGCGCCCGACCCACGGGCCGCCGCCGAGTTCGCCGCCGAGAAGATGGGCTTTGAGCTGGTCCACGCCGACGATGACGGCACCTCGTACCTGAAGGCCCACGGCGTCGACCCCTACAACCTCCTCTACACGCCTGGCGAGGCGCCGGGCCTCGACCACCTCTCCTACCTCGTGCAGGACGAGGCGGCGCTCGACGCAGCGGCCGCGCGCCTGGAGTCGCACGGCGTCGCGGTCGCGCGCATCGACAGCCCCGGCTGGGACGGTCGCCCGGCGATCCGCTTCACCACCCCCGCCGGGCACCTGCTGCAGCTCACGACGGGCGTGCACACGCCCGTGCCCGTCGCCCACATGGTCAGCCTGAACGGCGCGTCCGCCGGCTCGGCCGCCCCGGTCACCGCCGATCACGTCGGGCTCGCCGTGACCGACTTCGACGCCGAGATGAACTTCGCCATCGATGTGCTCGGGCTGTTGCCGTCCAACCGCGTGCTGGCACCGGGCGATCTGCAGGTGATGAGCTTCCTGCGCGCGCCCAAGCGGTTCCTGTACCACTGCCTCGTCGTCGTCCGGGGCGAGGAGACGGGGGTTCACCACTATCAGATGTCGCTGAAGTCGGTGGATTCGTTCTACGCCACCTATGACGCACTGAAGGCCAAGGGCGTCGACGTCCAGTGGGGGCCGCTGCGCCACGGTCCCGGCCACAACATCGCGATGTACTTCCAGGACGGGGCCGGCTACTGGGTGGAGTACTCGGTCGAGGAGGAGATCATCCTCGACGACGAGCATTACGAGCCCCGGACGTGGACGGTGGCCGACCCGCACGTGGTCGACGAGTGGCAGAGCGGGGCGCCGCCGCTCGGGCTGATGGGCCCGCCGCCGATGGAACCCGACACGCCCGAGCAGGCCGAGATCCGCCGGCAGGTGTTCGCCCGGGTCGGCCAGATGGTGAACAAGCGCCTGTACGTCGGCCTCAGCAAGGTGAACATGACCTCGCCGCCGCCGCCGATCGACGTGGTCGGCGAGCACCTGAAGTACGCGCTGAAGCTCGAAGCGGAGGGTGTGCTGTTCGCCGCCGGGCCGTTCGTCGACGACGAGGGCAAGATGATCGGCGACGGGCTGTTCATCATCCGCGCCGACAGCAAGGCGCAGGCGACCGAGATCCTGGCCAAGGACCCGATCCACCTCGGCAACTTCCGCACGTGCACGGTCTACGGCTGGACGCTGCACGAAGGGAAACTGAACGTCAGCTTCAATCTGTCGGACCAGACGTACACGCTGGGCTGATCGCTCCGAGTGAGCCGCCATCGCGCGGCTTATACTCGCCGCGCGATGGTGTTCGGGAGAGAGCCGTAGTGCCCGAGCCGCTCGCCTCGTCGCGGGGTGGCGACCGCCCGCGCGCGCACGCGGGCACGAGCGACACCGAGCTGGCGATCTTCGAGGCGACGGAGCGGCTGCTGGCCGAGGTGCCGCTGCACGAGCTGAGCGTCGCGCAGATCATCGGCGCGGCCGAGATCTCGCGCGCCACCTTCTACTTCTACTTCAGCTCGAAGTTCGCCGTTGTGTCCGGGCTGCTGGCGCGCGTGATGGATGAGATCTTCGAGGTGGTGCAGCCGTTCGTGGACCGCCCGGAGGGGATGTCGCCCGAGGACGCGCTCAGGGAGAGCCTGACCGGCGCCACCCGGCTGTGGGCCAGCCACCGCCCGGCGATGCGCGCGATCCACGAACACTGGAACACCACGCCCGAGCTGCGCACGCTGTGGATCAGCGTCGTCGAGCGCTTCACCACCGCCGTCGCCGCCGAGGTCGACCGCGAGCGCGCCAGCGGGATCGCTCCGGCCGGAGCGTCGGCCCGTCAGATCGCCGCCGCGCTCCTGTGGGGCACCGAGCGCTGCCTGTACGTCGCCGGGCTCGGCGTCGACCCCGACCTCGGCGACGAGCAGCGCGCGCTGGCGCCGCTCGTGGCGATGTGGGTCGGCACGCTGTACTCCGGCGCGGGCCACGCTCGCTGACGTTCACGCGCCCGTAGGGGGGTGCCGTACACTGCGGCTAGATACGATGTCCGGTCACTCCAACTCGGCCGGCGCGGGCACCCCCGGATCCGACCCCGGCACCGACCGTCCTCGTCGGCACAGCCGTAGCACCGACGCCGAGCAAGCAATCCTCGACGCGACCGAGCGGCTGCTGGCGGACACATCGCTCCACGAGCTGAGCGTGGCCCAGATCATCTCCAGCGCCGGGATCTCACGAGCGACGTTCTACTTCTACTTCGGCTCGAAGTTCGCCGTCCTCACCGCGCTCGTGGATCGGGCGATCGGCGAGATCCTGCAGGTCAGCCAGCAATCGCTGGAGCGGGCCCGCGGGCTCCCCACCGAGCTTGCGCTGCGTCAGCGGATCCAGGCCTCAGCGCGGATCTGGGAGGCGAACCGTCCGGTGCTGCAGGCCACCGTCGAGAACTGGAACGCGATCGCGGAGCTGAGGAGCGTGTG
>DASZLC010000159.1:0-10068 GCA_035552615.1 Solirubrobacteraceae bacterium | reverse complement strand
CCTCGACGCCGTCGCTCGCGATGCTGGTGTGACGCTCGTGACCGGCGCCGGATTCGGAGTCGTGGCCACGGAGGCGCTGGCTCTCAACGTACGCGGCGAGGCGCCGCCGGCCCGGACCGCTCGCGTGGCCGCCATGCCCGTCGTCGACGGGCTCGGACCAGCGGTGCTGTCGAGCGTTGTCGACAGCCTCGCCGGGGGCGGTGCGATGCTCCGCGACGGCCGGATCGTGCCGATGCGGCTTGGCTCGGGGTTCGAGCGTCTGCGGGTTCCCGACGGATCGAGCATCGGGACGGTGGCAGTTCCGACGGGAGAGATCCTCGCCGCGCAGGCCGCCACCGGGGCCGGCGAGATCGTAGCCGCGAGCAGTGAGGTGCCGAGCGCCGCGCCGATCAGAGCGATCCTTCCGCTCGCAGGCCGTCTGATGGCGCGCCCGGCAGTGCGCCGCGCCGCCCATCGCGCGATCGACCGCTGGCGCCTGCAGCCACCGGCGCGCAGCGGTGAGTTCTCCTGGGCCCATGCCCGGCTGACCTGGACGGACGGCACCGTCCGCGAGGGATGGCTACGTGCCGGGGAGGGCTACGCATTCACAGCACGCGTTGCCGCGCTCGTGGCCTCGCGCCTCGCCGACGGCGACGGCCGGCCCGGAGCCTTCACCCCCGCCGCACTGCTCGGGCCCGAGATTGCGTTGTCGGCCGGAGCCGAGTTCCTCCCCACACAGACAGGAGTCACAACCTAATGACCACGGCAGCCACGACCCGCGGCGACGCTGTGATGACCGCCAACGTGACTCGTCACGAGGTCACGATCCCTACCCCGTCGGGCGACCGGCTCGACGCCTGGCTGTACCTGCCGGCCAACGGGCAGCGCCGCCCGGCCGTCGTGATGGCGCACGGCATCGGCGGCATCAAGGCCGCGGGCCTGCAACCGTTCGCCGAGCACTTCGCTGCGGCCGGCTTCGCGGCGCTCGCCTTCGACTACCGCCACTGGGGCCGCTCAGAGGGCTCTCCCCGTGAGCTGCTCTCGATCGCGCGCCAGCGCGACGACTACCGGGCCGCGCTCACCTGGATCCGCCGGCATGACGCGATCGACGACGGACGCATCTTCATCTGGGGCACCTCGTTTGCCGGGATGCACATCCTCGAGCTTGCTGCCACCGAGACCGAGCTGGCCGGGGCGATTGCCCAATGCCCACTCGTGGACGGGCTCGCCGCCGTTCTCAATGTGTCCCCGCGACGGGCGCTTCGCCTGACCCGCGCCGCTTGTGCCGACCTTGTGCGGGCCGCTCTGCACGCTGAGCCGGTCTACCTGCCGATCAGCGTTGCGCCCGGGGAACCCGGTCTCATCGCAACCGATGACGCGCTCGTCGGACTTGATCGGCTCGCACCCAGCACTGAAGAGTGGCCGAACCGCATCACGGCGCGATCGCTGCTCGACATCACCCGCAGCCGGCCGGTCCGCCACGCACGTCGTGTGCGGTGCCCGCTGCTGATGGTGGTCGCTGAGCAGGACGCCATGGCGCCGACAGCCCGGGCGACACGCGCTGCGTCTCGAGCACCCCGCGGCGAGCTCTACCGCAGCCGCGGCGGCCACTACGACGTGTACGCCGGCGGGCTCGACCACGCAACGGTGCTGCACATCGAAACCGACTTCCTGCTTCGTCATGCCTGCATGCTCACAGGTTCATCCCCCAACGCCCCGCAGCCGTAACGCACGAACAGTCGATCGTGCCGATCCCGATCGATCGGCGCGGAGACGGTCAGTCGCGTTCGTCAAGCGGCTCCACGTTGCTATGCGGGACTCTTCTAGCGCGCCCGGAGAGATTCGAACTCCCGACCTTCGGTTCCGTAGACCGACGCTCTATCCAGCTGAGCTACGGGCGCGTGATGCACGACGGGCGTTGGATCGTAGCGCCGCCGGTGGCTCGCCGCGGGGCGCCGGGGCTCGGAGCGGAGGGGGCGGGATTCGAACCCGCGGTCCGGGTTACCGGACTCCAGTTTTCAAGACTGGCGCATTCGACCACTCTGCCACCCCTCCGGACGGGGGAGATGCTAACGGTGGCCGGGCAGCCTCTAGACTTGGCGCCTGCCTCGGGAGAGGTGGCCGAGTGGCTGAAGGCACTCGCCTGCTAAGCGAGTAAGGGGTTTATAACCCCTTCGGGGGTTCGAATCCCCCCCTCTCCGTTGTCCGGGCGCCGGGGGCGCCGGTTGCAATGTGAATCGGGATTCACTAGCCTGTGAATCCGGATTCACTCTGAAATCGGAGGAACGATGGCCACGGTCGACGTCATTAATCCCGCGCGCGAGGTTCGCAATCAGCCGCCGCCTCTGCAGCCGCTGAACCTGTTCGACGTCGATCTGGCGCTACGCGAGTCGCTGGAGCGCGAGGGCGGGGGCTGGGGGATCGATCGGGCGCGCGAGGCCGGCCAGGTGGCAGGCGGCACCGAGGCGGTGGAGCACGGGCGCCGGGCCGAGCGCAACGAGCCGATTCTCCGCACGCACGACCGCTACGGCAACCGGATCGATCAGGTCGAGCTCGATCCGTCGTGGCACTGGCTGCTGCGCGGCGCGATCGAGCGTGGCATCTCGGGTCTGCCGTGGCGCGAGCAGCGCGCGGGGGGCCACGTCGTCCGGGCGGCGCTGTTCTCGGTGTGGGGAAACGTGAACGACGGGGTCATGTGCCCGGTGTCGATGACTTACGCCGCTGTACCCGCCCTGCGGGACGGCGCGCCAGAGCTGGCCGAGCGCTGGGAGGAGCGGCTGACGCGCCCCGACTACGACACCGGTGCGCTCGCCGGGATGGCGATGACGGAGCGTCAGGGCGGCTCAGACGTGCGCGCCAATATCACGCGCGCGGAGCCGGTCGGCGATGGCGTCTACGAGATCAACGGGCACAAGTGGTTCTGCTCGTATCCGCCGTGCGACGTCTTCCTGGTGCTCGCCCAGGCGCCGGCCGGCCTGTCGTGCTTCCTCGTCGAGCGCGGTGACGGGATGGAGTTCCAGCGTCTGAAGGACAAGCTCGGCACGCGCTCCTTGCCGTCCTCCGAGGTCGAGTTCCACGGCGCCGAGGGCCGGCTCATCGGGGAGGAGGGCCGCGGCGTCCCGGCGATCATCCGGATGGTCAACCACACCCGGCTCGACTGCATGCTCGGGGCGACCGCCGCCTACCGGCGGGGGACGCTGGAGGCGATCCACCACGCCAGTCATCGCTCGGCGTTCGGCGCCCGGTTGGTCGATCAGCCCGCGATGATGAACGTGCTCGCCGACCTCGCGATCGAGTCTGAGGCTGCGACCGTCACCGCGATGCGGATCGCGCGCGCGTATGACTCCGACGACGAACCGGCCTTCCGGCGTTTCGGCACGGCCGTCATGAAGTACTGGATGTGCAAGCGCGCTCCCGCCCACGCGGCGGAGGCGCTGGAGTGCCTCGGCGGCAACGGCTTCGTCGAGGATTCGGGGATGCCGCAGCTCTACCGCGGCGCGCCGCTCGGGTCGATCTGGGAGGGCTCGGGCAACGTCGCCGCGCTCGACGTGCTGCGCGCGCTGGTCAAGGAGCCCGAGGGCCTGCCCGCCTTCCTGGCCGAATGCGAGGTCGCCGCGGGCGGCGACCCCCGGCTCGACGCACACCTGGACCAGGTGCGCCAGCGGGCGACGGCGATCTTCACCGACGGCGACGATCCGCAGTTCCAGGCCCGGCGGCTGGTCGAGGACCTGGCGCTGTCGCTGCAGGGGTCGCTGCTCGTCCGCCACGCGCCGACCGCGGTCAGCGACGCGTTCTGCGCCGGCCGGCTGGCCGGCGAGGGCGGCCGCGTCTACGGGACGCTTCCCGCCGGGGTCGACGCCCGGTCCATCATCGAGCGCGCCTACCCGGTATGAGCCACGACTCCGGGAGACTTTTCTACTCAGGAGGTAGAAAAGTCTCCCAAAGACGCCGATGAGCGCGGTTGAGTACGCCATCGACGGGCGGGTGGCGCGGCTCACGCTGAACCGGCCCGAGCGCGGCAACGGGATCACTCGCGGGCTCGTGACCGAGCTCGAGCGGCTGGTCGAGCGGGCCGACCTCGATCCGGGCGTGCACGTGCTGCTGTTGTCAGGCCGCGGCAAGGGGTTCTGTGGCGGCTATGACCTCGTCGAGTCGGCGGAGGGCCAGGGGACGCTCGGCGCCGTAGGGGCGAGCGACCCGCCCGGCTCGGCGCTCGACCCTGCGGTGATGGCGGCCAACCACGACCCGCAGCGAACCTGGGACCCGATGGTCGACCACGCGATGATGAGCCGCAACGTCCGCGCGTTCATGTCGCTGTTTCATTGCTCGAAGCCGGTCGTCTGCAAGGTCCACGGGTTCTGCGTGGCCGGCGGCACCGACATGGCCCTGTGCTCGGACCTGCTGGTGATCGCCGCCGACGCGAAGATCGGTTACCCGCCCGCGCGCGTATGGGGCTCGCCGACGACCTCGATGTGGGCCTACCGGCTCGGGGCGCAGCGAGCCAAGCGCCTCTTGTTCACCGGGGACAGCCTCTCGGGGACGGAGGCGCTGGAGTGGGGCCTGGCGATCGAGGCCCCGGCGCCCGAGGAGCTCGACGCCAGCGCCGAGGCGCTGTGCGCCCGGATCGCCCAGGTGCCGGTGAACCAGCTGCAGATGATGAAGTTGCTCGTCAACCAGACGCTCTACTCGCAGGGGCTGCACGCCACGCAGCTGCTCGGGACGGTGTTCGACGGGATCACCCGCCACACGCCCGAGGGCTACGGCTTCCAGCAGCTGGCCGCGCGCGAGGGGTTCAAGGCTGCGGTGCGGGCGCGCGACGAGCCGTTCGGGGATTTCGGACGATGACGACGATCGCCCCCACCCGGGAACGCCTGCTGCGCTCCGCCCGCGAGCTGATCGAGGAGGGCGGCTACGGCGCGGCCACGGTGGCGGCGATCGCGGCCCGCGCCGGCGTCGCCGCGGGCACGCTGTACCGCCACTTCTCCTCCAAGGAGGAGCTGTTCGTGGAGGTGTTCCGCTCGGTCTGCGACCGCGAGGTGGAAGCGATGCGCGCCGTCGCGGCCGAGATGCCCGATGGGTCCACGCACGTCGACCGGCTGGAGGCGGTGCTGGGCACGTTCGCGCGGCGCGCGCTGCGCCGCCCGCGGTTGGCCTGGGCACTGATCGCGGAGCCCGTCGACCCGCTCGTCGACGCCGAGCGCCTGGCCTATCGCGAGCGCTACCGCGAGCTGACGGCGCAGGCGCTGCGGGCGGCGATCGCCGCCGGCGAGCTGCCCGAGCAGGACGTGGCGCTGACCGCGGCGGCGCTGGTCGGCGGCTGCGGCGAGGCTCTGGTCGGGCCGCTCTCGCCGCTGGCCGGCGCGGGCCCGGACTCGCCGCACATCCTCGCCGCGCTCGGCACGTTCGTACGGCGCGCCGTAGGGGCCTCGCGGTGAGCGCAGCGGTGCGGATCGAGCGCGACGGGCCGGTGTTCACGGTGCTGCTCTCGCGCCCGGACCGGCGCAACGCCGTCGACGGCGCGACCGCGGCGGAGCTTGCCGACGCCTTCCGCGCCTTTGACGCCGACCCGGACGCGGCGGTGGCGGTGCTGCACGGCGATGGCGGCGTGTTCTGCGCCGGCGCCGATCTGAAGGAGGTCGGCGGCGAGCGCGGCAACGTCGTGCGGACCAACGGCGATGGGCCGATGGGCCCGACCCGGATGAGATTGTCCAAGCCGGTTATCGCGGCGATCGCCGGTCACGCCGTGGCCGGCGGGCTGGAGCTGGCGTTGTGGTGCGATCTGCGCGTGGCCGAGCCCGACGCGGTGCTCGGCGTCTTCTGCCGCCGCTGGGGCGTCCCACTGATCGACGGCGGGACGGTGCGGCTGCCGCGGCTGATCGGCGCGAGCCGGGCGATGGATCTGATCCTCACGGGCCGCGCCGTCGACGCGCAGGAGGCGCTGGCGATCGGGCTCGTGAACCGCGTCGTCGGGCCGGGGGAGAGCCGCCCCGCCGCCGAGGAGCTGGCCCGGCAGCTCGCGGCGTTCCCGCAGACCTGCCTGCGCGAGGATCGCCTGTCGATGCTGGAGCAGGACGGGCTCGACGAGCAGGCGGCGATCGCCGGGGAGCTCCAGCACGGGCTCCGCTCGCTGGCCGAGGTGCAGGCCGGGCTGGAGCGCTTCCGGTCCGGTGCCGGGCGCCACGGCTCGTTCGATCGCTAGAGCTGGTCGGCCCAGTCGGTGAGCGCCTGCACGTGGGTCTGAACGAGCCCGACGGCGGGATCGGTGCGGACGAGCAGCGTGGGCCCCGGGCGCGCGGCCGCCCACGCGTCGCAGCGCTCGTCGAACGCGTCATCGATCCAGGCCAGCGGCCGCCGCGGGCCTGTGTAGGCGTCGATCGCGTCGAGCTTCCAATGCGTGTTGGCGCGCCCGACGGCGTGATCGAAGCTGAGGTAGGGGAGGGGGCCGGCGAGCGACAGGGCGGCCGGCAGGTAGTCGTTGGCCTTCTCCTCCCAGCCCGTGCACCAGACCAGCTCGAAGCGCTCGGCCAGCGTCCGCAGCGCCGGGCCGGCCGCGCCGGAGAGGTAGTGGGCGACACCGTCGACGGAGGTGAAGACGCCCGGCGGCCGCGCCGCCGGCTCGAACCCGAACAGCGAGATGACGCCGTCGACGTCGACCAAGAGCGCTGGTTTAACGGAGCTACGACGCACTATTTACGGTCCGCTTAGTGCGAGCCACCACCGTGAAGCCACACGAGTACTGTGACATCACGTCGCCGTCGGTTTACTTCTTGGCAGGCGCGCTCAAGGCTCATCGGTCCGTTGCCGAGACTCTTTGTGGCATCGCACCCGACGCTCTGACCCGGCGCCTCCGCTGTCTTCTCTATGACCCCTTTCCTCGGCATCCTCTTCGCGCTGGCCTGCGCGCTGGCGACGAACCTCGGCTTCCTGTACAAACAGCGCGGCGCCTGCGCCGCCCCGCCGGTGAACATGCGCCGGCCGTTCCACACGGCGCGCACGCTCTACGCGCAGAAGCTGTTCGCGCTGGGCATGCTGATCGCCGCCGGGGCCTGGCTGTTCCACGTCGCCGCGATGGCGCTGGCGCCGCTGTCGCTCGTCCAGTCCGTGCTGGCGGCCGGAATCGTCCTGCTGGCCGTGATGGCCGAGCGCACCCTCGGCCTGAAGCTCGGCCGCCGGCAATGGGCCGGAATCGGCCTGACCGCGGCGGGGCTGATGCTGCTGGGCCTGACGCTGCCGAGCACCCACGGCGCGCATTCGCGCTTCTCGGTGCCGGGGATGATCGCCTTTGAGGCGGCGCTGATTGCCGCCGGGACGCTGCTGATCATGGGACCGCGGATCGGCGCTCCAGCCCGGCACCACGGCTTCATGCTCGGCGCCGCCGCCGGGATCATGTTCGGCGTCTCGGACGTCGCGATCAAGGCGCTGTCGGGCACCGTTGGCGCGCATGGCCCAGCCGGCCTGGTCTCGCCGTGGCTGCTGGTCACGCTGATCGCCTCGGTCGCCGCCTTCTACGCCTCGGCCAAGGGCCTGCAGGACGGCGAGGCGGTGCCCGTGATCGCGGTCACCAGCACCGCCGCCAACGTCTCCGGGATCGTCGGCGGGATTCTCGTGTTCGGCGACCCGCTGTCGGGAAACCCGCTCGCGTTGGTGATCGAGTGCATGGCCTTCGTGCTCGTGATCTTCGCCGCGTGGCTCACGCCGGCGCCCGTGCGCGCGATCGCCGCGACGGCCTGAGCGGGCTCCCCGTCCGCCGTCGCTTGGGTGGCTGAAGCTGCCTGGGCCGTCATGGAGTACTACGACGTGACGTCTTGGCCTTATAGGCCAATTACTTCTTGGCCTCAAGCGAGATACCGTTGTACAAAACGGCAGAGAGGTCACGAGGAATGGCAAGCACCGAAACCGCACTCGACACGAGCGCGCTGGGGGATCTGGCGCGCAAGCACCTGTGGATGCATTTCACGCGCATGGGCGCGTATGAAGACCACGAGGTACCGATCATCGTGCGCGGCGAGGGCTGCTACGTCTACGACCAACACGGCAAGCGCTACCTCGATGGGCTCTCGGCGCTGTTCTGCGTGAACATCGGCCACGGGCGCGCCGACATCGCCCAGGCGGGCGCCGACCAGGCGAAGGAGCTCGGCTTTTTCACGAACTGGTCCTACGCCCACCCCAAGTCGATCGAGCTGGCCGCCCGCGTGGCCAACCTGGCTCCGGGCGATCTGAACCGCGTGTTCTTCACCAGCGGCGGCAGCGAGGCGGTCGAGTCGGCGTGGAAGCTCGCCCGCCAGTACCACAAGCTCTCCGGCAAGCCGAACAAGACGAAGCTGATCGCGCGCGAGGTCGCCTACCACGGGACGACGCTCGGCGCGCTGGCCGCCACCGGGATCACCGCGCTGCGCGAGCCGTTCGAGCCGCTCGTTCCCGGTGCCTGCCACGTCCCCAACACGAACACGTACCGGCTCGCCCCGGGGATGACTGAGGACCAGCTGGCCGAGGCCGTCGCGCGCCGCATCGAGTTCGAGGGACCCGACACGGTCGCCGCGGTGATCATGGAGCCGGTCCAGAACGCCGGCGGCTGCTTCACGCCGCCGCAGGGCTACTGGCAGCGAGTGCGCGAGATCTGCGATGAGTACAACGTGCTGCTGATCTCCGACGAGGTGATCTGCGCGTGGGGCCGGCTCGGCGAGTGGTTCGGCGCGCAGCGCTATGGCTACCAGCCGGACATCATCACCACGGCCAAGGGCCTGACCAGTGCCTACGCGGCGATGGGCGCCGTGATCGTCTCCGATCGCGTCGCCGACCCGTTCATGCACGGCACCAGCAGCTTCACCCACGGGATCACGTTCGGCGGGCATCCGATGAGCTCGGCGGTGGCGCTGGCCAACCTCGACGCCTTCGAGCACGACGCCGTCCTGGAGAACGTGCGGCGTAATGAATCGGCCTTCCGGGCGATGCTGGATTCGCTGAAGGACTTGCCGATCGTCGGCGACGTGCGCGGCGCGGGCTACTTCCAGGCGATCGAGCTTGTCAAGAACCAGGACACGAAGGAGTCGTTCTCCGAGGCCGAGTCCGAGACGCTGCTGCGCGGCTTCCTGTCCGGCGAGCTGTACCGCCGCGGACTGATCTGCCGCGCCGATGACCGCGGCGACCCGGTGATCCAGCTCTCCCCACCGCTGATCGCCGGCCCGGAGCAGTTCGCCGAGATTGAGGCGGTGCTGCGCCCGGTGCTGACCGAGGCCACGGAGCTGATGGCGGTATAGAAGTGTTGACCGTTCGCGACCTGATCGCCGACCTGGACGTCACCGTTCTGGCCGGGGAAGAGGGGCTCGACCTGCCCGTGCGGTGGGTCCACATCTCCGAGCTGCTCGACCCGACGGCGTGGCTGTCCGGCGGCGAGGTCCTCCTCACGACCGGCCTGCAGCTCGACACGCCCGAGCGTCAGCGCGAGTTCGTGGCCCGGCTCAGCGACCACCATCTGGCGGGGCTCGGCTTCGGGACCGGCTTCGCGCACGACACGGTCCCGCCGGCGATCGTCGAGCTGGCCGCCGAACGGGACTTTCCCGTGTTCGAGGTCCCGTACGAGCTGCCGTTCATCGCGCTCACCGAGGCCGCGTTCACGCAGCTCGTGAACGAGCAGTACGCGGTGCTGCGCCGGGCGCTGGCGGCGCAGGAGCGGCTGGAGCGCATCGTCCTGTCCGAACGTGGCCTGGATGCGCTGGCCGGCTCATTGGCGACGCTGATCGGCGCGGCGGTGGTGGTGTTCGACCCGCGGGGCGAGCCGCTCGCCCAGCGGGCCTTCCGGCGCTCCATCGAGCCCGCGCGGCTGGAGGCCCTGTCGGGCGAGCTGCGCGAGCGCAGTCGCCGCCGGGACGGGCGGACGTTCATGCCCGACGGCGAGGACGGGAATCGCTCGCTGGCGCTCCCGATCGCTCCCGACAGCGGGACGGTCACCGGCGGGTCGGCCTGGGACCGGATTCCCGAGGCGTGGCTGGTAGCCATCAAGGACACCGGGCCGCTGTCGGACTTCGACCGACTCACCCTCCGCCAGGCGGTGACGATCGTCGCGCTGGAGCTGCTGCGCGCCCGCGTCGC
>DASZLC010000158.1:0-28277 GCA_035552615.1 Solirubrobacteraceae bacterium | reverse complement strand
CGGCCCGCCCTCGCGCTGGCAGCGGCCGATTCCTTCCGTGACGTAGATCGTCTGGCCGAAGGGGTGGGTGTGCCACGCGGTTCGGGCGCCGGGCGTGAAGTGGACGCTCGCCGCAGCGGTGCGCGACGGTGGCGCCGGGGTGGCGATCGTGTCGATGTAGACGTTGCCGGTGAACCAGTCGGTGGGCCCCGGGGTGGTGTCGAGCGAGTTACGAGTGAGCTGCATGGTTCCTCCTTGGTGTGGCCGGGCGCCGATCTGTTCTATGGCTATTCAGTCATCAATGTGCTGAACAGATAGCCATTGAACCGCCGGCTGGTGGCGTGGCCGGGAGCCTCGGCTCATTTGTCTGTCTGCCGCAATGGCCTCGCGCTCGTCGGGGTGGTGCGTCGAAGCGCGCGCTCGAGCCCGTCGATGACGAGGTTCAGGCCGAACTCGAACTCCTCGTCGATCGTTGCGCCAGGGAGCACGTCGGCGACGGTGGTGGTCGCTGGGTACGTTCGCGCGTCGAGGGAGCGGTAGTAGTCCCGGAGCCGGCTGGTTCGTTCGGAGCCGGCTGGTTCGTCGACCGGTTGTTGAATGGCGAAACCGATGACGAAGTGGGCGATCGTGGTGTAGCCGCGCGCGGCAAGCTCGGGTGGAAAGCCGGCGCCCAGCAGCACCGCGATTCCGCGCTCGCGGGCGCGAAGGCCATTGGGGCCGACGGGAACCTGCTTGGCAAACAACAGGATCGCGTTGGGGTGTTCGGTGAGCATCGCGTAGAGCGCGCGGGCGCCGGCGCGCCAGGCCTGCTGCCAGGTGGCGAAGCCGCCGCCATCGACGTGTGCCTGGCCGAGGATGCGGTCGGCGATGTAGGCGAGGATCTCGTCCTTGCTGTCGACGTGCCGGTAGAGGGTGGCGGTGCTGGACCCCAGGCGAGCGGCGAGGCTGCGCATGCTGAGCGCGTCGGCTCCTTCCTCGTCGAGGAGCTCGATCGCCGCGTCGATGATCCGCTGCAGCTCGAGCGGCGGACGGCCCGGCCCCCGGGTCCCCGGATCGCGTACGGCGGGCCGGCTCAGCCACCACTCGGGGCTGCCCGGCTGATCGGCGGCGCCGTTGCTCATTGGGCTGGAGTGTGCCCGAGGCGGTGGGGGGTTGGTGGGCTCCGGCAATTTCGGCTACAGTGTAGTCGTAATGCGTGTGGATCTCGAACTCGCGTCCAGCTACTGCTCGTTGGACGGCGTGCGCGTGCGGTACCTCCGCGAGGGCTCGGGACCGACGGTCGTCATGCTGCACGGCAGCGGCTCGTCGTTGGACGCATTCGACGCGACGGTGCGGCGGGTGCGCGACCGTTGTGAGCTCGTGCGGATGGATCTGCCCGGCTTCGGGCTGACCGGTCCGCGGCCGGACCGCGACTATCGAATCGGCACGTACACCCGCTTCCTCGATCGGCTGCTCACGCAGCTGGAGATCTCCTCAGCCGTGCTGATCGGCAATTCGCTCGGCGGCAACATCGCCTGGCAGTATGCGCTCGATTTCCCCGCGCGGGTTCGCGGGCTGGTCCTCGTGAACGCCACCGGGTATCCGGAGAAGTCGGTGCCCGCCGCGCTCAGGTTGGCTCGCAATCCCGTGATCGGGCAGGTGCTGCGGCGGTGGGGCCCGCGCGGCGCCGTAGCCCGGAACCTGCGCAGCGCGGCGGGCCGGACGGGGGTGGTCGACGACGCGCTGATCGATCGCGTGCACGCGCTGGCCAGCCGGCCCGGCAACCGCGGCGCGTTCGTCGACCTTGCCACCACCGACCAGGACGATCGCTCGCACGAGATCTCTCGTATCGCCACGCCGACGCTGGTCGTGCGCGGCGATCTGATCGACGGCCAGCACTTCGCCCGCGACATCGCCGGCAGCCGCGAGGTTGTCCTGCGTGGCGTCGGACACCTGTTGCCCGAGGAGGCGCCGGCCGAGCTCGCCGACGCGGTCCTGTCATTCATCGACGCGCAGCTGCCGGCATGATTCGCTACTTCGTCGCGCGCGGCGAGACCGCGCGGCTCGACGACGAGGCGCGCGCCACCCTGCGCGGGAGCTTCGTCGAGCTCGCCGATGGAGTCACCCACTACGAGCTCACCGGGCCGGACGGCGGCGAGCTGGTCGTGCTGATCCCGGGCATCACGATCCCGCTGTTCTACTGGGACGAGGTGGCCGAGCGGCTTCATGCCGACGGGTTCCGGACGCTGGCCTTCAGCGCGTACGGTCGCGGCTACTCGGATCGGGTGCGCGCAACGTACGACGAGTCGCTGTTCGTGGGGCAGCTGGAGCAGCTGATCGCCGCGCTCGGGCTGGCCGGCCCCGGGCACATCGTCGGGACCTCGATGGGTGCGCTCGTCGCGATCGCCAGCGTGCTCAGCGACCCCGGCAGCGCCCGCACGCTCACGCTGATTGGACCGGCCGGGCTCTCCAACCAACCCCCGGCGCTGATCCGTCGCTCGGGCGGCGGAGCGCTCACCGCACTGATCGGCCGCTACGGCGGCCGCCGTGGACTGCTCGGGCATCTCGCCCACAACGTCGACGACGCGCGCGACGCCGAAGCGCTGAGGAAGATGGTCACCGACTCCTACCGGTACGAGGGCTCGATGTACGCGCTGTTCAGCACCGTGATCGAGTTCCCGCTCACCGACCGCCGCGCGCTGTACCGCGACGTCGCTCGGCACCAGGTGCCGACGTTGCTCCTGTGGGGCGAGAACGATCGGGTCACCCCGATCGCGTCGATGCCCGAGGCTCGCGCGCTCCTGGGCCGGGACATCGCCACCGCGGTCGTCGCGGACTCAGGGCACATGGCCCCGCTGGAGCAGCCCGCGGCCGTGGCGGAGCTGCTCGCCGCCTTCATCTCGGATATCGACGGCTCATGATCGACGTGCTGATCGTCGGCGCCGGCCCGGCCGGCTCGGTGCTCGCCAGCGACCTCGTCCGGCGCGGCGTCGAGGTTCGGCTGATCGACGCGGCCGACGGCGCGTTCGCCGGGTCTCGCGCCAAGGGCATCCAGCCGCGCACGCAGGAGGTGCTCGACGATCTTGGCGTGCTCGATGCGGCGCTGGCCGCCGGCGGACGGTACCCCTGGATGGCCGCGCACGTGGGGCGGCTGACGTTGTCCTGGCCGATGCAGCGCTCCCACCGCCGGTCGGCGGCGACCCCGTATCCCAACATCCTGCTGCTTCCGCAACGCGAGACCGACCGGATCCTTCACGATCGGCTCCGTCAGCAGGGCCTTCAGATTGAGTTCGGCACGACCCTCACCGGCCTGCGTCAGGACGCCGACGAGGTCGTCGCGACCGTCGGCGGTGAGACGATTCACACGCGGTATCTGGTCGGCGCCGACGGGGCGGCCAGCACCACCCGCAAGCAGCTGAGCATCGGATTCGTCGGGTCCACCGACGAGACCGATCGGATGATCGTCGCCGACGCCGAGATCGAAGGCCTCGCCCGCCACCGCTGGCACGTGTGGCCACGCGCCAAGGGCCGGTTCCTCGCCCTGTGTCCGCTGCCGGGCGCGGAACAGTTCCAGATCATGCTGCGACTCCGCCCGGGCGAGGATCCCGACGTCTCCGAGGCCGGGCTGGCGGAGGCGGTCCGGACAATCACCGGCGATCCCGCGCTGCGACTGCGCGGTGTGACGTGGGCCTCCGTGTGGCGTCCGAACATCCGCATCGCCGAGCGCTACCGTGCCGGTCGCGTGCTGCTCGCCGGGGACGCCGCGCACGTCCACCCGCCAGCCGGGGCGCAGGGACTGAACACGGGTGTGCAGGACAGCTACAACCTCGGCTGGAAGCTCGGCCAGGTGCTCGCCGGAGCGCCGGACGCGCTGCTTGACACCTACGAAACCGAACGGCGGCCCGTCGCCGCGCGCGTGCTCGGCGTCTCCACCCAGCTCTACGCGGGGATCGAGAAGCGGCGGCTCTCGAGCCTGCGGCGGGGCGACGAGGAGCGACAGCTCACGCTGAGCTACCACGGCACCCCGCTCGCCCCGGTGTCGAGCGCTCGGACGGGGCGGCTCCGCGTCGGCGATCGCGCGCCCGACGGGCACGACGGGAGCGAGCGACTGTTCGACGCCTTCCGCGGTCCGCACTTCACGCTGCTCGCGTTCGATTGCGCGCCGTCCGTCGACTGGCCGACGGCCGGAGCGCCGCTGCGCACACTTACGATCAGCGCTGGAGCGCGGCAACTCCGGCGCGACTACGGCATCACCACGCCGACTCAGATCCTTGTCCGCCCCGACGGATACATCGCTCGCGTCCTGGATCGCGGTCCGGACGGCGGCGACGATCAGGCCCTTGCCACGCTGACGCCGGCAGTCGTTACCCGGGGGGGATCCCCGAGATCCGGTGGAACAGGCCGACGAGCTCGTCGATGACCTGCTCGGGGGTGAGCTCGAGCTCGCCCTGCACCGAGGCGAGCCCGACCTCGGCGATCGCCCCCGCAAAGGCGTAGGCGCGCAGGCGCAGAATGGGGTCGATCGCCTCGCCCTCGCCGGCGGTGGAGGCGAACCACAGCTCGACGGCGCGCTGCGCGAACCCGGCCCGGCGGGGCGCCAGGGCGGCGGTTCGGCTTTCGACGGCGAGCAGCCGAACGATGCGTGGGTCGGCGAGGACCGCGCTCGCGTGGGCACTCAGCGCGGGCCGGGGATCGCGGCCACCACCGGCGATGATCGCGGGAACGATCTGCGCGGCTAGCCGGCCCGTGACGTGGTCGAAGACCGCGACGGCGAGCTCATCGATCGTCTCAAAGCTCTCGTAGAAGTAGCGCTTGGTCAGGCCGGCCTGGTCGCAGATATCGCCGATGCTCGTCGCCGCGATGCCGCGGGTGCCGAACAACTCGAGCCCGGCGTCCAGGAGCTTCTGGCGGCGGATGGCCACGCGCTCGTCGGCGCTGACGCCGCCGTACGGGCGCGAGCTCGGAGTGGGGGAGCCCGTGGGGTGGTTCGTCGAGGGGATGGCGCCAATCCTAATTTGACACGTGGTCGTATCACAAGTTAGTGTTGCGCCGACAAATCTGATACGCATCCGAGTCACTTTGAGCAACATCATCTCAGCCGCCCTCGACCCGCCCACGGAGACCTCGGGCGCCAACCGGCGCCCGCTGGATCCCGACGGCCTGCTGTGGGAGCACTTCGGCCGGCTGCCGGCGCACCGCCTCACCAACGGCCTGCGGGAGGCGATGCTGCAGAACATGCATCCGGAGCTGGCCGCCGGGGTCGAGCAGCACTCGGTGTTCTTCGAGGACCCGATCGCCCGGGGGCAACGGTCGATCGGCCCGATCATGTCGGTCGTCTACGGCGGCGAGACCTCCCACGAGTGGGGCAAGCTGATCCGCGGCTTCCATCGCCCGATCAACGGGATCGACAAGTACGGCCGCCCGTATCGCGCGCTGAACCCGCACACGTTCTTCTGGGCCCACGCGACGTTCGTCGAGGACATCATCACCGGACGCGAGCTGACCGGGTTCCCGCTCTCCGAAGCGGACAAGCAGGCGCTGTACCTGGAGTCGGTCGACTGGTACCGGCTTTTCGGGGTCAGCATGCGCCCCGTACCGCCGGACTGGGATGCGTTCCAGGAGTACTGGGAGCACATGGTCAACCACGTGCTGGAGGACACTCGCCCCGTTCGGGAGGGATTCCGCATGCACCGGGCCGCCCCCGCGCCGTCGCTGGCCAGGTTGTCCACGCGAGCGAACGCCGTCCTCGGCCCGTACGTGCTGAAGCCGCTCCTGCAGGCGCCGGCGATGCGCTTCATGCTGTGGCTCACCGTGGCCTCGCTCCCACCGGTCATCCGGGAGCGGCTCTGCCTCGACTGGACCACCGCCGACGAGCTCAAATACCGTGCGCACCGCAAGGCCGTTCACGCCTTCCTGCGGGCGCTGCCCGCCGAACTCCACTACTTCCCGCTCGCCCGGACGGCGCGCCGCGTGTATCGCGAGACCGGGAGCGTCGCCCCGCTGCCCGTGCCCCGGGTCAGGCCGGCGTCAGCAGGATCACGGGGATGACCCGGGTCGTCTTCGTCTGATACTCGGCGAACTGGGGCCGGCGCTCGCCCATCGCGGTGAAGATGCGGTCGCGCTCGGCGCGGTCGGGCTCGGTCGCCGTCACCTTCACCGTCTCGGTGCCGACCTCGATCGTCGTCTCCGGGTTGGCCTTCAGGTTGTGGTACCAGGCGGGGTTCGTCGGCGCGCCGGCCTTGGAGGCGAAGATCGCGTAGCGCTCGCCGTCCTTCAGGTAGGCCAGCGGCGCCACGCGCTGCTGCCCGGACCTGGCGCCGACGTGGTGCAGCAGCAGCATGTCCATTCCCTCGAACATCCCGCCGACCTTGCCGCCGCCGGCACGGAAGTCGTCGATCACCTGCGTCTGGAAGTCGGACATCTCTGCTCAAGTATCCACCGCCTCTAGCATCGAGGCAATGCGCTGGGACCCAAGCCAGTACGCGCGCTACTCGGACCATCGCGCGCGGCCGTTCTTCGACCTCGCCGGCCAGATCGGCGCGCCGGCGCCCGCTGCCGTGCTCGACGTCGGCTGCGGGTCCGGCGAGCTGACCGCGACGCTGGCCGAGCGGTGGCCGGACGCGCGGGTCAGCGGCGTCGACTCCTCGCCGGAGATGATCGAGCGCGCGCCGCGGGACGCGCGGGTCTCGTTCTCGGTCGGCGAGGCCACCACGGTGTCGGCGGTGGGCGTTGACGTGCTCGTCACCAACGCGATGCTGCAGTGGGTGCCCGGCCACGATGGGCTGCTCCAGCGATGGGCCGAGGAGCTGAATCCGGACGGCTGGCTCGCGCTGCAGGTCCCCTCGAACTTCGGAGCGCCGTCGCACGTGCTGATGCGGCGCCTCGCCGAGTCACCGCGCTGGCGCGATCGGCTCCACGGCGTCCTGCGCGGCACCGAGTCCGTGCTGTCGGCGGCCGAGTATCTCGACCTGTTGGCCGGTCGCGGCATGCACGTCGACGCCTGGCAGACCGAGTACCAGCACGTCCTCCAGGGGCCCGACCCGGTGCTCGAATGGGTCCGCGGCACCGGCCTGCGCCCCGTGCTGGCCGCCCTGGGCGACGACGAGGCGGCCGAGTTCTCCGCCGAGTACGCCGCGCTCCTGCGCGACGCCTACGCCCCGCGAAGCTACGGCACCGTGCTCGGCTTCCTGCGCACGTTCGCGGTGGCGCACAAGCCATGACGCTCGACGAGGAGCTGCTCACCTGGCTCGGCGACGAGCCGCCGGAGGTCCGCGCCGCGGACGCTGATCGCGTCCGCGAGATCGCCGGTGAGTTCGCCCGGGGCTTCGGCGCCCTGTCGCGGATCGGCCCCGCGGTGACGATTTTCGGCTCGGCCCGCACGCCGCCCGAGCATCCGTCCTACGCGCTGGTGCGTGATGTGGCAGCAGCGCTCGGGCGCGCCGGCTTCGCGATCATCACCGGCGGCGGGGGCGGGCTGATGGAGGCGGCCAACCGAGGCGCGCGCGACGCCGGCGCGACGTCGGTCGGCTGCCGGATCGTGATCCCCAACGAGCCGGGGCTGAACCCGTACCTCGACATCGGTCTCACGTTCGAGCACTTCTTCGCCCGCAAGGTGATGTTCGTCCGCTATGCCTCCGCGTTCGTGATCTGTCCGGGCGGGTTCGGCACGCTCGACGAGATGTTCGAGGCGCTGACGCTGATCCAGACGGCAACGATCAAGTACTTCCCGGTGATCTTGCTCGGCGACGGCGAGTGGGATGGCCTGATCGACTGGCTGCGCACCCGCGCGCTCGCCGATGGCCGGATCGACCAGTCCGACCTCGACTCGCTGCTGCTCGCCTCAACTCCCGATGACGTCGTCGCCCACGTTCGCGCCGCCGAGCACCTCCAGCGTGAGGAGGCGGCCCACCACCCGCGCCGCACCGCGTGACTAAGGTGGCGGCGCGCGGGCCCACAACGGCCGCAGGAGCTGCACGGCCAGCGGCAGCGCGAGCACGAGGTAGAAGGCCGCCAGCACCGTCCAAACGAGCGCCGGCGGGGCGACCGCAGCCAGCCGGTGGTAGTAGCGCAGCGACATCACGACGGCGAAGGCCACGGTGAGCGCTGAGAAGGCCAGCGTCGCCACGCCGTACCAGAACAGGCGCCCGCCCGCCCCGTCCGGGTGGCGACCGGCGAGCACGTCGAACAGCCGGCGGGAGGCGCGGCGGCGCAGTCCGGGCTCGCGCAGCACGTCGACCAGCACGTGGTAGCCGTCGCGCTCCAGCAGCGGGTTCAGGTTGAAGAGGGCGCCGACATAGCCGCCGAACGCGACCTGGAAGAGGACATCGCGGGCATTCCCGGCTCCGACGAGCAGGCAGGCCAGGGAGAAGGCGCCGCCGAGGGTGAGGTCGCTGATCGGCCCGGCCAGGCTGATCGCCATCCGCCGCCGCCGGGACTCGAACCACGCATCGGTCGTGTCGACGAACGCGTACGGGAACACGAGCGCCAGCTTCAACCCGGCGCGCGTCACCGGCCGCCCGAACGACTCCGCCGTCAGCCCGTGGGCGAACTCGTGGCAGACGACGAGCAGGAGCCGGCCCAGCACGAACACGAGCGCGCCGAGGCCGACTCGCCGGGCGACAACGAACGGCGTCCCGTAGCGGCCGACGATCAGCGCCACGAACGCCACCAGCCCGCCCCAGGCCACCGCCGCCAGGACCGCCAGGCCCACCCTCGTGAACAGCAGAAAGCCCCCGTGGCGGTAGACCGCGGCGACCGCCCCCGGAACCCGCGGCAACTCGCGCTCCTTCGGCCGCAGCGCGCGGGCGAGCCAGCCGCGTGGCGCCGGCGGACCGGCGGCCGTGCCCGCGATCCCGGCCAGCAGCCCGCGGTCGGCCAGCTCGGCCAGCAGCCGCGCCAGCCGCGCCGGTCCGTCCGGCCCGTACCGGGCGCTCGCCTCGGCAATCAGGTCGACCAGGTCGCGGGTGCCATCGAGTGTCCGGGCAAGCTCTGCCTCCTCGTCGGCGAGGCGCAGGAGCGCGCCCGACTCGTGGTCCTTCAGCACGTAGCGTTCCGTGCCCTCGCTGGCGTCGAGGCGTTTCATCGACCAGCCGGAGCGCAGGCGCGGGCGGCGCGTGCCGTGCCCGTCAAGGGGGGCGCGGCGGACGGGCGCGCCGCGCGCCGACGGTTGCTCGACGATCAGGCTGATCCCGGCCGGGACCGACACCGTGTAGCCGGCCGCGGCGCGGTCGAGACGCTCCGCCACCTCCAACCCGCAGTCGCCGAGCTCGACGTGCATGCCCGGCCCCAGCGCGAGCGCGCCTGACAGCCGGCGGCCGTCGACGAACGTCCCAAAGCTGGAGTCGGCGTCGGAGATCACACAGCCGTCGTCGCCGACCTCGATTCGGGCATGGGAGCGCGAGACGCTCGGGTCCTCCAGACGCAGGTCGCTGGCCGGCGCGCGGCCGATCGTCAGCGTCCGCTCCAGGGGCACCCGCTCGCCGCCGGGGAGCACGAGATCGAGATGCTGGGGCGGGTGGGGATGGTTTCCAGGGGTCCCGCAGGCCCGGCAGCGAGCGTCGACACGGGCCAGCTGACGGTGACAGACCGAGCAGAGCATCGCGACGGCAAACGGTGGCAGACTGCGGGCGACCATGCCAGAGGCGCTCAAGCGGGTGGGCCGCTACGACCTGATCGAGGTCATCGGGCGCGGGGGGGCCGCGGTCGTGTATCTCGCGCGGCAGCGGGACCTGCAGCGCAACGTGGCGTTGAAGGAGCTCGCGCCGTATTTGTCATCGGACACCAGCTTTGCCGAGCGGTTCGTGGACGAGTCCCGGCTGACGGGCTCGATGAACCACGCCAATGTCGTCACCATCCATGAGTTCTTCGAGGACGGCGGCGTGCCATATATCGCGATGGAGTATCTGCCCCACGGGTCGCTGCGCCAGTACATCGGGAAGCTGACCATGGGTCAGATCGCCGGGGTGCTGGAGGGAGTGCTGGCGGGACTCTCACACGGCGAGTCGCACGGGATCGTCCACCGTGACCTGAAGCCGGAAAACCTGCTCGTGGCCGGCGATGGCCGGGTGAAGATCGCCGACTTCGGCGTGGCGCGCGCGTACAACAAGGCGGTCACGAGGGCCGTCGTCACGCTCGCCGGCACCACCATCGGAACGCCGGCGTACATGTCACCCGAGCAGGCGCTCGGCAACGAGCTGACAGCGGCCACTGACCTGTACTCGCTCGGGCTGGTGGGGTGGGAGATGCTGACCGGACAGATCCCGTTCGACGAGAGTGACACCCCCGTCGCCGTGCTCTACCGCCAGGTGCACGAGCCGATCCCCTCCGTCCGCACGATTGCCCCGGAGGTCGATCCTGCGCTGGCGTCGTGGCTGGAACGGATGCTGGAGAAGCGGCCCGCCGATCGCTTCCAGACCGCCGACGAGGCGTGGGAGCGGCTGGAGGACATCGTGCTGGAGCTGCTCGGCCCGCGCTGGCGGCGCGAGGCCCCACTTGCCGTTGCCGGCTCGCGCCCGCAGCGCACGCTGAAGCCGGCGGCGTTCGGGGGCGGGGGGGCCGCGGTGCTGACGCCCCCGCCGAGCGCCGTGCCCGAAACGATCGACGATCTCCCGGCGACGCCGGCCGAGACCGTCGCGCCGAGCGCCAGGCGGCGGAGCTTCACGACCCAGCACCGGCTCGCCCGTCGTCACCGCGAGACCGAGGACGCCGCCCCGGAGACCGTCAACGCGCGGCGCCGGCGGCTGGTCGTGGGCGGGATCGTGGCGGCGATGATCGCGGCCGTGGTGCTCGGGGTCGCGCTCGGCGATCGCTCGACCGGCCGTCACGGACCGAGCGCCGCGCAGATCCGGGCGCGGGAGCGCCAGGCGCAGGCGCGCGCCGCCGCCGCGGTGGCCGCGGTCGAGCAGGCCGACAGAGACCTGGCGACGATCGCCCAGCAGACCGCGGTGCACCGCCAGCCACCGCTCTCGGCGCTCGTCAACGCCAGGTCGCCCAGCGCCCAGGCGGCCGCCGCCCGCGCCGTCGCCACGGTGTACGCCGGCGCGGCCAGGCGGACGGCGCCGCTTGCCACCAAGACGACGGTCGCGGTCCCGTTGACGGCGACCATGAGGCTCGTCGCGGCCGACTACGACCGGCTGGCGGTCGCGGTGCGGAGCAAGAGCAAGGCGCAGCTGAACCGCGCCCGCGGCGCGGTGCAGGACGGCGAGCGGAAGCTCGAGCGCCTCGTCGTCACCCTGTGACGGGGTATCGCCCGGTCGATACCTTCGGCCACTACTCGCCGGGCCGGCCCAACCAGATACTCCCTCCTGCGTCAGTTGGCGCCGAGCACACAACCAGTTTGGAGGGAAGCACGCATGAGTCTCATCAAGGTCACCTCGGAGGATCTTCACAGCCTCTCCGCCCAGGTCACCAACGGCTCCAACAGCATCCAGGAGCAGCTGAGCAACCTGCAGTCGCAGGTCTCCGCGGTCGTCGGTGACAGTTGGATCGGCCAGGCCTCGGGACAGTTCAACGAGCTCTACGCAGAGTGGAATCGGTCCGCCGCCGGTCTGCGCGAGGCGCTCGACGGCATCGCCCGTCTGCTGAACAACGCCGGCTCCAGCTACCAGGCCAACGAGGACGCGGTCCGCGCTTCCTTCTAGACCGCGAGTCGAGCACCGTCATGGCGAGGTTCACGGTCGATCCGGCCACGCTACAGGAGCTCGGTCAGACCCTGTCACGCATCCATAGCGAGATGCAGAACATGGATGGTGTGGCGAAGGGATACGCCGGGCGTCTCGGCGGGTCGGATCTCGACGGGGAGGTCGATCACTTCTGCACCCACTGGAACTACGGCATCGGTCAGCTGGAGGATCAGATGACGAAGGTTGTCCAGCACCTGCTGGCGGCGGCCGCCACATATGCGAAATGCGAATCGGAGATCACCGCCGCCGCCTCTCCGGGAAAGGGCACGTGACATGTCAGACGTATTCACCAGTGCGGATGCGCAGTACCTGTTGCAGTCCGATCCCGGAGAGGTGCAGTCGCTCGCCGACCAGTTCCACAGCGTGGCCAGCCAGGCGGAGTCGGCCCAGTCGGCCCTGAAGGGCGCGCAGGGGGATGCGACGTGGACGGGCGCCGCGGCCGACGCGTTCCGCGCCCAGCTCGGCAAGCTTCCGGACGATCTGGCCAAGGTCCAGCAGTCCTACGGCGAGGTGGCGACGGCGCTTGGCGGCTACCAGCAGGACCTGGCCTCGCTGCGCAGCCAGTTCGCCAGGCTTCAGTCGCAGTACGAGTCGCTGCAGGGCAGCCTGAGCACCGCTCAGGGCCAGCTGAGCAGCGCGAACGACGCGCTGACGACGGCCAAGCAGTCCACCCACGCGACGTCCTCGACCCCCGCCGTCGTCAACGCTCACAACGGGGTGGCAGCCGCTCAGGGAGCCGTGTCGAACGTCCAGAGCGAGATCGCCGGCATCGAGCGCCAGGCGGCCGGCGTCCTGTCGGAGTTCGACGCCTCGCGCTCGCGGGCCAAGTCCACCGTCTCCAGCGCGGCCGGCATCGCCCCCGAGCACCACTGGTGGCAGAGCGTCCTCGGCGCCGTGGGGAACTTCATGGCCGGCACCGGCCACGTCCTGTGGGGGATCGTCAAGGGCGTCGGCGAGGCGGCCTACGACCTGCCCGGCGACGTCGCCAACGTGTTCATGCATCCGCTGGACCTGCACGACTGGGCGAAGCTCGGCGAGGACGCCGGCGAGGTGGCCGGGGCCGTTGCGCTCGTCGCGGCGATCGTGATCTTCCCCGCCGACGCGCTCGGCCTCGACGCCGCGGCGGGCGTGATCGAGACGGTCGGCGACGGCGCCGAGCTGGCCGGCACGGTCTCCGGGGTGGAGAAGACCGCCGCCGACACCGGCCTCGCCGCCGAGGGCCAGGGAAGCTGGGGGACGGTCGGCTTCGACGTCGCCGGCGGTGTGGCCGGTCAGGTCAAGGTGCCCGGGCTGGGCGACGCCGAGACGAGCGTCGAGAATCTCAGCGGCAAGAGCGCCGCGCTGGAGCAGTTCGGCCTGAACCGGGCGCTCGGCGCCAGCGCGTCCGACGCGCGGTCCGCGCTGGAGCCCGAGCAGCAGCACTTCCTCACCACCAGCATCAAGGACCTGAGCAACCCGGCCAAGGTCTCCTACATGCGCTCCAGCACGTCGGATGCGCTGGAGGCGGCGGAGTCGAGCGAGAAAAACCTGAACCTCGTCAACGCGGGCGTCCACACCGTCTACGAGCAGGGCAGCAAGGCCGTCGCGGGCGCGGTCGTCCCTCAGCAGGGTTAGGAGCGAGCAGATGCGAGATTGGAACATCACCTTCGCGATCGCCGTGCCCGATGGCTGGCAGGGCCTCGACCTGATCGGGCCGGACGCCGAGCGCTACCTCGACCGTCCGCTGGCCCGCGCGCTGGCGCAGGCGGCGCACGGAGCCGAGCACGCCGATCTGCTGATGCTGCGCGGCCTGATCGCGCGCGTCCCCGGCGGGCGGCCGCTGTCGGCCGGGCTGGCTGTCACGCTGGCCGATCCGATCGCGCCGGTCTCCTCTGCACCGCTCACGGCGGCCAGCTTCGATGGCCACGACGTGGCCGCCGTCGCGCTGCCGGCCGGGAGCGGGCTGCGGGTGCGCTATGTCGAGCCGGCCGAGGTCCTGGCCGGTGGCGGGCTCCACGACGTCCTCCATCTCCAGTACCTGCTCCACTCGGAACTCGGGCTGCTGACGATCACGTTCACGACGCTGCAGGCACCCGACGCGCCCGAGTGGGGCCAGTTCTTCGATGCCCTGGCCGCCACCGCCGAGGTGGCCTAGCGACTTCGCCGACGGGGGGAGGCGGAAGGCGGGAGCGCAGCCGCGGTCGTTAGGTCCGCGGCTGCGCCACCTGCATCAGCCCGAACCCGCCCGGATCGACGCGGTAGCCGCACCCCGGTCTGACCGGCGGCGCCGGCCGGCGGGGGAGCGTGACGCCGAGCAGTTGCCCGTCGACCTGAACGTCGGGTTGGAGCAGCAGACCGGTGCGCGAGCGGCGCACGCCGACCGTCCAATGTCCGAGCGAGCGCAGCGCGTCGCCGCGCCCGGCGACGACGGCGTGCAGCCGCGGCAATGCCGCCCCGAACAGATCGCCGAGCGCGCGCGCGGAATCATCGACCGAGTCGGCGTCGTCGATCAGGAGCACCTGCGGGTGCCCGCTCGTCTTCAGGCCGGCCACCAACTCGGGAAGCTCGTCGCCGGCGGTGACCACGCGGGCCAGCGCGGGGTGATCGCGCAGCGGCGAGCGCCGGAGCGCGACGCCGATCAGCTCGATGTCCGGGTACAGCGCCGCGACGACCTCGGCCACGAGCCGCAGCGCCGTCGTCCGCCCCGTGCGCGGCGGCCCGGCGATCAGCGCATGGTCGCCCTCGTACAGCGCCACCCCCTCCGGCTCCAGCGTCTCGTCCCCGATGCCGAGCGGAATGAACAGCGGATCGCGCTCCGCCCGCGCCGCGCCGAGCAGCACCTCGATGCCGACGCTCTCGGGCAGGACGCCGATCGGTGGCGGTCCACCGTGCGATGTGTCCTCGGTGACGCGCTCCGCCACCCGTTCGCGCAACGGGCCGGCGGCTCGCGCCACCTGGATCAGCTGGGCGCTACCGCCGACCACGGCGCGCCCGGGCACGAACTTCGGGATGGCGCGGCGGGCCAACCCGAACTGCGAATAGTCGGCGGCGTCGGCCAGCTGGAAGGCGAGCCGCTGCTGGGCCAGCGAGGCGAGCGCGAGCGGCACCGCGCCGAGCCGGTCGGCGGCGATCGCCATGTGGATGCCGAGCTCGGGCCCGTCGGCCCAGATCCGGGCCACGGCGTCGCGCAGGGCGTCCCCCTCGAGGTCGTTGTGCTCGGAGGTGAAGGCGGCGAACCCATCGAGCAGCAGCACGATTCTCGGGGCCTGTGCGCGTGCCGCCGGATCGAGACCCCGCCGGGCCTGCAGCTCCCCGCGCAGACGCTGCAGCAAGCGGCGCTGGCGCTCGTGCTCGGAGGTGCCGATCACGGCGCCGACCTGCGGCAGCCCAGCCAGCGGAGCGAGCTCGCCGGCGCCGAAGTCGAGCACGTACATGTGCAGGCGCTCGGGGTCGGAGCTGGCGGCCAGGGTCAGCGCGATCGTGGCCAGCGTCGTCGTCGTGCCGCTGCCGCCGATCCCGAACAGCAGCAGGTTGCCGGCGGTCAGGTTCCAGCCGACCGGGTACTGCAGCTGGGCGTCGGGGTCGTCGGCCAGGCCGAGCGGGACGATCGTGCCGCGCTCGCCGGCCATCGGCCGCGCCGGGCCGAGCGGCCGCAGCGAGTCGAGCGAGACCTCGGCCGGCAGCGGCTCCAACCACGGCCGCCGCGGCGGGGCGCCGCCCTCGAAGGCCTGGGCGGTGGCGGCGACGAGCTTCTGCAGGTCTGACCGGCCACCTCGGGGCTCGGCGTCGGGCGTCGCCGTCGCGACGGCCCCGTCGCTCGGCAGCGTGAACGGGGCCATCGTGATCGCCGCCGATGGCCCGCTGGCGGAGTCGCCTGAGACCAGCGCGGCCTGCACCGGGACGAGCTCGGCCGGGCCGAGGCGCATGTAGGCGCGGCCGGGCGCCTGGCGCGGGATCTTCGCCGCGGCGGGCGAGTCGATCACGTCGGAGGAGTCCTGGGGGGCCTGCACGCGCAGGCAGACCCGCAGGTTCGTGTTGGCGCGGATGTTCTCGTTCACGGCGCCCGACGGGCGCTGCGTGGCCAGGATCATGTGCACGCCGAGGCTGCGACCGCGCTGGGCGATGCCGACCAGCGAAGGGACGAAGTCGGGCAGCTCGGCGGCGAGCGTGGCGAACTCGTCGATCACCACGAGCAGCCGGGGCAGCGGCTCGGCGTGGCCCTCGGCCACGAGCTTGTCGTGCTCGATCACGTCGGAGGCGCGGTGCTCGCGCAGCACCCGCTCGCGGTAGCGGAGCTCGGCCTCCAGGCTCCGCAGCGCGCGCTCGCCGAGGTGCTCGTCGAGGTCGGTGACCATCCCGACCGTGTGCGGGAGCTCGGCACATTCACCGAACGCGCTGCCGCCCTTGTAGTCGATCAGCACGAAGTTCACCCGCGTCGGCGGGTGGCGGACGGCCAGCGAGGCGACGAGGCTGCGCAGCAGCTCGCTCTTGCCGGCGCCGGTCGTCCCGGCCACGAGGCCGTGCGGGCCGTCGGCGACGAGGTCGATGTCGAGCGGCCCGTCCTCCGACAGCGCGAACGTCGCCTCCAGGCTCGTCTGGCCCGACGAGCGTCGCCAGCGGGCGCGCAGCTCCTCGCCGCTCGGTGCGCCCATCCCCATCAGCCCGAGCAGGCTGACGAAGTTCGGCAGCGCGCCGCCGATCAGCTGCAGGTCGGCATCCTCGAAGCGGGCCAGCGCGACGGCGCACTCGCGTGCGGTCTGCACCGAGATCCCGGCCACCAGCAGCGGGTCGACGCGCTCCCCGGTCTGCGGTCGCGACAGGCGCGCCTCGCCCGCCTCGTCGGCCAGCTCGATCACCGTCGTGCACGCCGCGGGGAGCCGCTCGGTGGAGCGCGCCAGCACGATCCCGCTGAGCTTCTCGCCAGAGCGCAACAGCGCGCGGCCGGGTGCGCCCCGTCCCTCGATCAGCACTGGACTGTCGAGCACGGCGAGCACCGTGCGTGGGTCGTCCTCGTCGCGCTCGGCCAGCTCGGCGGCCAGTGATGCGCCGGCCGCGGTCCCGACCGCCAGCTGCCGGCCCGATGCGCCCGAGGCGTCGCGCGCGTGGGGCAGCCACTTCACGAAGTCCCAGTCCTCGCGCGCCGGCTGCTCGGTGAACACGGCCATGATCACATCGGCCGGCCCGTGCAGCACGGCCGCCTGGCAGAGCAGCGCGCGGGCCAGCGCCAGCGCCTGCGCGCGCTCGCCGACGATCCCGACCACGCCGCCGCCGTTCAGCTTCACGGGGACCGGGGCGAGCGCCAGCGATCCGCGTTCGGCCAGCGCGGCCTCGGCGGGTTCGGCGATCGCGCTGTGATGGTCGACGAGCGATGGTCGGTACGGCAGCTCGCCGTAGCCCGCCGACAGGGTGAGAAAGTCGTCGTGCTCGGGTCGGCGCTCCCACAGCCGCGGGTCGGGGGCGATCGCTCGGCGGATGATCTCGGCCATGTCAGGGAAGTCGCCGCGCCGGCGCGTGAGCTCGTCGGCCTGGCGCGTGGCCAGCTCCTGCCGGAAGCTGTCCATCTTGCGTTCGAACTCGCGCTGATCCCCGCGTGAGGACGACCGCGTCTGGCGCCGCTGCTCCCAGTAGTTGCTCACCACCATCACCGGGCTGAGCAGCCCGAAGATGGCGAAGAACAGGTTGTGGAGGAACAGCACCATCGCCCCGGCCAGCACCAGCGGCGCGAACGCCGAGGCCCAGCTGAAGCGCGGCTTCTGCTGCTCGCGTGGCTCCTCGGGGACTGTCAGCGGCGACTCGCGCCGCGGCTCCAACGAGCGCGGGGGCCGGTTGAACGGGATCGTGCCGGCGATGTTGGCCTGGCGGACCGGGTCGACCGGGAGCCCCGGTGCGTACGGCACGAGCGTGAAGGCAACGTCCCCAGCTTCGAACAGCGTTCCCGGCGCGACATCGACGGGCTCGCGGATCCGCCGTCCCTCCGCCCACGTCCCGTTCACCGACTCCAGGTCGGTCAGCGTGGCGCGCAGTCCGCTCGGGCTGGCCTGAACGCGGAAGTGACGGCGCGAGACGCCCTCGTCGGCCAGCGACACGTCGCACTCCGGGTCGCGCCCGACGATCAGCGGGCGCGGGCCGAGCGGAACCTGGCGGCCGGCGTCGAAGCCGGCGACGACGCGCAGCTCCAGCGCCGCCGCCGCGGGCTCCTCGTCGCCGGGTGGTCCATCGGCGGGGCGGATCAGCGCGCCCTCATACAGACCGATCTCATGAAGCGCCAGGTCGATGTGACAGAAGCGGCCGTCGATCAGGATCCCGCGGGCTCCGGAGGCACCGGGCAGCGCGTCGAGCAGATCGCCCACGGTGGCGTCCTCGCGGCCGAGCCGCAGCTCGAGGTCGGCGATCCCGTCCCCGTGGTTATCGAGCACGACATGCATGTCGGGGTGGCCAGGCTACCGCGAGGTACTGCCCGATCGATACCCCCGGTTACTACCGTCGCCACCGGGCCAGGCTGATACTCGCACGATGTCGAGCCTGCTCGTCGACTCACGAACGCTGCTTGCCGCGCGCGAGCGGCTCGGCCTGCTCCACGACCAGCTGCTCGGAATCCGCAGCACCGCCGGCGGGTTCGACGGCCTGCTCGGGGGCCGCGCCCTGGAGGGCGAGCTGCAGCAGTTCTGCGTCGAGTGCCACGACGACGTGCTCGGCCTCGGCGCGGAGGTCTCGGCCGTGATGGCAGCGCTCGGCGCCGCCGCGGCCGCGTACGCCCGGATCGAGGCACGCCTGGCCGCGCGTGCCCGCCCGGCAGCGCCGTCCGGCTCGGGGGTGACGACGGTTGGGGGCCCGCCGCGTGGTTCGGGCTCGGGCACGATGACGATCGATGGCGACACCGTGATCGTCACGACCACGTCCGGGCCACCGGCGAAGCCGGGTTCGCTCCGGGCCGGATCGGGGACGACGACGATCTACTGATGACCGACCCGCTCTCCGATCCGCGCGCCCGGGATCTGATCGCCGCCGTGCCCGGCGAGCTCGGGAACCTCGCCTCGGGACTCGCGCAGGCCGCAGGCGATTCGGCGCTCACGGCCCACGGCCTGTCCGCGGTGCAGCAGGACCCGAGCTGGACGGGTCCCGCCGCCGACGCCTTCCGCGGCTCGCTCGCCCGCGTCCCGCGCCAGTTGGGGCGGATCCAGTCGCGACTCGCCATCGTCTCCACCGCGCTGGCCGCCTACGAGGACGGGCTCGTCGAGGTACGCGCCGCGTTCGTCCGGACGGTGGCCCGGCTGGCCGACGCCGAGGCGCGGGCGTCCTCGCCGTTGCCGGCCGGGGGGTGGGAGGGCGAGGTCGAGCGCCTGCGGGCGCTGGCCGCCCGGCTGCTCGACGAGTTCGACGCGCTGCGCGCCGACTGCCGCGGTCGGATCGCCTCCGTGGACGGGGCATGACGGACGTCCTGCGGCGTCGCCGGCAGCTTGTACGCTGGCGTGGTGCGCGCTCAGGAGAGGGCGGTCTTGGGAGCCGCCGTGAGCCCGACCGAGCTGCAGGCGCTGATCCACGCCGCCCGGCGCGGTGCCCCGTTCCTGTTCCTGCGCGACGACGCGGGCGATCAGCGCATCGTGATCCTCGAAGGCGATCGCTTCGTGCTCGGGCGCGCGCCTGGCAGCGACCTGGAGATCGGCTGGGACCTGCGCGTGTCCGGCATCCACGCCTATCTGGAGCGACGCGGACCGGGGTGGACGATCGAGGACGACGGCCTGTCCCGGAACGGCACCTTCATCAACGGCGAGCGGTTGCGCGGGCAGCGGACGCTGCGCGACGGCGACGTGATCGGCGCCGGCGACGCGCTGATCGGCTTCCGGGATCCCCAGCCCTCCGCCGTGCTGGCCACGATCGCGGTGCCGACCGTGGCGCCGCCCGAGGTCTCGGACGCGCAACGGCGCGTACTGGTGGCGCTGTGCCGGCCGCTTGCCGGCGAGGGGACGGCGGCGCCGGCGACCAACGACCAGATCGCCGGCGAGCTGTTCCTCAGCCTGTCGGCCGTGAAGGGGCATCTGCGGGTGCTGTTCAGCCGGTTCGAGCTCGACGCCGCGCCGCAGAACCAGAAGCGGCTGCTGCTGGCCGAACGCGCGCTGCAAACGAGCGTCGTGACGCCCGACGATCTCCGGGGCTAGGGCCAGCGTCGGGATCAGCCGATTGTGGTCTTGCCCGAGCCGCCGCTCTTGTGGCTGCCCGAGCCCCCGATCGACGTCGTCCCCGAGCCCGAGCCGGCGTTGGAGGACTGGGATGGGGCGCTGGTCGAGCTGGGGACGTAGGTCGGCGCCGGGGTCGAGCTCGTCGCTGGGGGCGAGGCGTTCGTCACGCCCGTGCTCGCGTGCTTGGCCGGGGCCTTGTGCTTGCGGACGTGGTGGACGATCTGCAGCCGCAGGGTGGCGAGCTGCGGCGCGTAGAGGTCCGCCAGCTGCGGATCGGACCGGGCCGGGATCCGCATCGACGGCGTTGTTCCGAGGTGCGTCAGCGTGGCCGCACGTGCGCTCGACTGATGCGTCACCGACCTGGCCACGAGGAACGCCGCCCCGAACGCGACGAGCACGCACACCGCACCTGTCCCCACCAGACGCACGCCCGTGTTTTACCCCGGCGTGACCGGTCCGAAACCGCTGCAGGATGCGTTGGGAGCGGGCATACTCTGGCCATGGTGGGGAAGCCATGGTGAGGACGTTCGGCGGTGTCTGATGAGCGCGAGCTGGAGCGCAGCGCGGCGCTGATCGAGCAGCTGCTCGCCGATCCTGAGCTGCGCCGACGGTTCCGCGCCGACGCCGCCGCCGTGCTGGGCGAACGCGGGCTGGCCGAGCTCGCCTCGGGGCTGGGCGCCGGCCGCCGGGCGCTGATGACCCTGGAGCTGCGCGAGTCACGCTCCAGCCTGGCCGGCGTGATGGTCGGGGCGGCGGCCGAGGGCGTCGACTTCGCGCACGTGGCCGAGCACGCGGCGCCGGGGCTGGCCCGTGAGGCGGGGCGCGTGCTCGACCGGTTGGTGAAGAGCATGAGCCAGCATCCGGCGCGCCACGCCGTGAAGGCGGTCGCCGATCACGTGTCGGCTCCGGGCGCCGCGGGGGGCGCCGCCACGACCCCGGCGCCGCCGGCCGCGGTCGCGCCCGCCGCGGTCGCGCCCGGCGCGAGCGCGCACGCCGCGGTCGCGCCCGGCCCGGTCCGCACCGCGCCGGGGCCGGCGACCGACGTGACGGGCGGCGCGTCGAGCGGCGGGGCCGGTCATCACCACGCCACCGCGACGGGCCCGCTCGCCGACGCGGCGCCCCATGTCACCGAGTCGGCGGCCGAGCTCCTGCACTACCCCGGCAACGACGCCACGCCGCACCAGCTCGCCGCCTGGATGGGCGCCCACGCCAAACGCGCCGGGCTCCCTCCCGAGCTGCCCGTGATGGCGGCGCTCACCGAGTCGGGGCTGCGCAACCTGAACTACGGCGACCGCGACTCCGTCGGCTTCTTTCAGATGCGGATGGGCATCTGGAACCAGGGGCCGTACACCGGATACCTCCAGGACCCGCAGCTCCAGATCAAGTGGTTCATCGAGCACGCGCTGGCCGTGAAGGCGGAGAACCCAGCGCTCGCGGGCGACCCGGGGTCGTGGGGCCAGTGGGTGGCCGACATCGAGCAGCCCGCCGCCCAGTTCCGCTTCCGCTACCAGCTGCAGCTGGGGATGGCGCAGGAGCTGCTGAACCACGCCGGGCTCGGGGTCGTGCATGCCATCGACGCGCTGCCCCCGGTCGGCAAGCGCGCGCTCGAGGTGGCGCTGGAGTTCATGGGGACCCCGTACCAGTGGGGCGGCTCCAGCCCGGCCACCGGCTTTGACTGCTCCGGCCTCGTCCAGTACGCCTACGCCAGAGAAGGGATCCAGCTGCCCCGGGTCGCGGCCGAGCAGTTCGATGTCGGCATCCCGGTCGCGCGTGACCATCTGAAGCCCGGGGATGCGGTGTTCTTCGCGGACCCCGGCGGCTATGTCCACCACGTCGGCCTGTACATCGGCGACGGGAAGTTCGTCAACGCGCCCGAGACCGGCGAGGACGTGCGGATCGACTCGCTGTCCGAGCCGTACTTCGCGCAGCAGTACGCCGGCGCGCGCCAGTACAGCACCGCAGCACTCGGAAACCCCAGCAGCTACGCGCGCACGCTGCCGACCGTGGGCTCCTCGTGAGGCGCTGGAGGCTGATCGGTGTTGTTGGCGTGCTCGCCCTGTCGTTGGGCGTCGGCGCTGCGCTCGCCGTCGGCTCCGGCGGTACGGACACGTTGCTTGGGACCCAGACGCTGACGGCCGGGCGGACGCTCGTGTCAGGCGACGACCACTACGAGCTGACGATGCAGCCCGACGGCAACCTCGTCCTGTACCTGCTCGAAGACGGGTCCCAGGGCCGTGCGTTGTGGTCGAGCGGCACCGGCGATAACCCCGGTGCCAAGGCGGTCCTCCAGGCCGATGGCGATCTTGTCGTCCGCTCTGCCGCCGGCGACACGCTGTGGGCGAGCAACACCAGCAGCGCCGGCTGCACGAACCTCGTGCTCCAGGACGACGGCAACCTCGTTCTGTACGCCCCCGCCGCCGCGGTATGGGCCAGCCACACGCTGAACACCGGTCTCCGGGACGGGGACAAACTGATGGGCGGGCAGCGGATCTTCTCGATCGATGAGCAGTACGAGCTGGCGATGCAGACCGACGGCAACCTCGTCCTGTACGGGCCGACCGGCGCCCTGTGGTCGAGCAAGACGAACGGGCACGCGGGGGCGTGGGCGACGCTCCAGACCGACGGCAACCTGGTCGTCTACCCGCCGAGTGGAAAGGCGCTGTGGGCGAGTAACACCGCCCGTCATGGCGGGGACGACGCCGTCCTCCAGAACGACGGCAACTTCGTCATCTACTCCAGCGCCGGGAAGGCGCTGTGGGCCAGCAACACGAGCGCGACCCGGGCGAAGGGAGCGTCACGGTTCCAGCGCGCGGCGTTCGTGAACTGCCCGGCGCCCACGCCGACGACACCAACGACGCCCACGATCCCGCCGCCGGTGAGCACCGCCCCGGTCGTCACGGTCCCGACCCCGACACCGGCGCCCACGCTCGCCCGCTTGCGCGTCCGCATGACGCTCAGCTGGACGTGGAACCGCGGAACGACCCGCCTGCACCGCCTGACCCTGCGCCGGCTGCCGCACGACGCCACGATCGTGCTCAGCTGCGCGGGTCGCGGCTGCCCCCGGCACGCCGCGCGCGGCACCGGCGCGCGGCTGCGGCGCTTCCTCGCCTCGGTGGAGCGTCATCGATACCGGGCGGGCGACCGCCTGGGGCTCACGATCTCCGAGCGGGGCCACCGTCCCGAGCGGATCGGGATCCGCATCCGCTACGGCGCGCTGCCCCGGGTTCGTGTCCTCTGACGCCGCCGCGCCGCCGGCGGCGGTGATCTTCGATCTCGACGGCGTGCTGCTCGACTCCGAGCAGCTGTGGAACCGCGCCAAGGAGGAGCTCGTCCGCCAGGCCGGAGGGCGTTGGCGGCCGGAGGCGTCGCGGGCGATGATGGGGATGAGCTCGCCCGAGTGGTCGCGCTACCTCCGCGACGAGCTGGGCGTCGGGCTGGCGCTCGATCGGATCAACGACGACGTGGTGGCGCGGATGGAGCGCATGTACCGCCAGGAGCTGCCGCTGCTGCCGGGCGCGGTTTCGGCGGTGCGATTGCTCTCGCGCCGCTGGCCGCTCGGCTTGGCGTCCTCATCCAACCGCGCGTTGATCGACCTCGTCCTCGACGTGGCCGGCCTCGCCGACGCGTTCGCCGCCACCGTCTCCTCCGAGGAGGTACCGCGCGGCAAGCCGGCGCCCGACGTGTATGTCGAGACGGCGCGCCGGCTCCAGGTGCCCGCCGAGGAGTGCGTCGCGATCGAGGACTCCAGCAACGGCCTGCGTTCCGCCCACGCCGCGGGGATGGCGGTGATCGCGGTGCCCAACCCGCACTACCCGCCGGACGCCGACGCGGTCGCGCTGGCCGCGGCGAGCGTGGGAACACCCGGTGAGCTGAGCGCCGAGCTCGTCGCGCAGGTCGCCCGACGCTCCGGGCGTTAGTCTCCAGGGCGAAATGGCCGCCCCACCCGCCTTCCCTCCGCCCGGCTCGCTGCGCGCGAAGCTCGTGAACACGATGGGAAGCCTCAACGTCGTCGCCTACCGGCTGAGCGGCGGCCGGCTGGGCGGTCGCATGCAGCAGCTGCCCCTGCTGCTGCTCCATCACGTCGGTCGCAAGAGCGGCCAGACGCGCGTGGCGCCGCTGCTGTACCTCCAGGACGGCGAGGATCTCGTGATCGTCGGCTCGCGCGGCGGATCGGACGCCCCGCCGGCGTGGTGGCTGAACCTGCAGGCGCAACCGCGCGCCACGGTTGAGATCCGCGGCGCGCGGCGCGATGTGGTCGCCCGCCAGGCGACCCCCGAGGAGAAGGCGCGGCTATGGCCCGAGCTCGTGCGCGGCTACAGCCACTACGACGCCTACCAGCAGCGCACGAGCCGCGAGATTCCAGTCATCATCCTCAGCCCCGCCTAGAACGGTGCACTACGCCGCCTGGGAGTAGGCGGCCTCGGCCTCTGGGAACGCCTCGACGTCAGCGACCGTCGCCGGGCGCCGGCCGAGCGTCGCCGTCGCGATCCCCATCGAGACCACCACCAGCGCCGCGCCGATCGCCAGGGCCAGGTGAAAGCCGCTCGTCAGCGAGGTCGCGTACGAGTGCCCGCTGGCCTGCATGCTGTGCAGGCGCGAGGTCGACAGCGTGTCGAGCACGGCCAGCCCGAGCGCGCCTCCCACCTGCATCGAGGTGTTGACGAGGCCCGAGGCGAGCCCAGAGTCCTGCGCGGTGGCGCCGGACATCGCCGCCGTCATCAGCGACGGGAAGCCGAGGCCGGCGCCGACGCCGATCAACACCATCACCACAAGCAGGTTTGACAGGTACCCGGCGTGGAGGGGGGCGAGGGCGAAGATCACCAGGCCGGCCGCGATCAGCGCGAGCCCGGGAAGCAGCGTCGCCCGTGCGCCGAAGCGCATGTTCAGCCGCGGCGTGATCTGCAGCGAGAACACCCCGATCGCAACAGCCAGGGGCAGGAACGCCAGCCCGACGTCGAGCGGGCGGTAGCCGAGCACCCGCTGCATGTACACGGCGCCCAGGAAGAACATCCCGAAGATCCCGGCGACCATCAGCGCCTGCACCGCATTAGCTCCGGCCACAATCGGCGATCGGAACACGCGGAGCGGCACGAGCGGGGTAGCGGCGCGCGACTCGCGGACGATGAACGCCGCCAGCAGTCCGATGGCGACTGCCAACAGGATCATTGTCTCGGCGGAGCCCCAGCCGTGGGTGCTCGTTTGCACGATCGCGTAGACGGCGAGCATCAGCGCGCCCGTGATCAGCGCGGCGCCCGGAGCGTCGGCGCCCTTGTCCAGTCCGATCCCGATGTCGCGCGGAACGAGGCGCGAGGCCAGCACCAGCGTCGCCGCGCCGATCGGCAGGTTCACGAAGAAGATCCAGTGCCAGTTCAAGGCCTGGGTGAGAACGCCGCCGCCGAGCAGGCCGATCGACGCGCCGGCCGAGGCGACGAAGCTGAAGACGCCGATCGCCTTCCCCTGCTCGCGCGGCTCGGGGAACATCGTCACGATTACGCCGAGGATCACGGCGGAGGTGAGCGCGCCGCCGGCGCCCTGGATGAAGCGGGCGACGATCAGCATCGCCTGGTCCTGGGCCAGGCCGCACACGGCCGAGGCCGACGTGAAGATCACGAGACCGAGCAGGAACATCCGCCTGCGGCCGAGCAGGTCGCCGAGGCGGCCGGCCAGCATCAGCAGTCCGCCGAACGCGATCAGGTACGCGTTCACGACCCACTGCAGGCTCGACTGGGAGAAGCCAAGGTCGCGTTGAATGTTCGGCAGGGCGACGTTCACGATCGTCTGGTCGAGCACGATCATCAGCATCCCGGTGCACAACACGACAAGGGCGATCCAGCGGTTGGTGTCGGTGGAAGAGGAGGTCATGGATAGGACTGTACCAGATGATCTGCTCACAGACGATCTGCTGACAGAGAGTTTTCTGTGGCGCGTGAAAGTGGTCATGTCCATACGTCGATCGAGACCGCGCTGGATGGACAGACTCATCACGAGCGTCCGGATCCGGACGCGGGGCCACGACCTTGCGAACGGCCGGGCGGGGCCTGGGGGCTACGCGCGGGGCTCGCGCCGGCGCACGGCGGGGGTGCACTCGGGCGGCTCGGCCAGCCGCTCGGTGACGAGGTGGCGCAATCCCGCCCAGAACGCCTCGCGCTGACGGGCCGGCAGCGACGAGAGCACGGCTTCCTGAACCTCGTCGATGATCGCCTGCGCCTGTGCCACCTTGGCCCGGCCGGCGGCCGTGACCTCGATGACGTGCGCCCGGCGGTCGGTCGGCGAGCGCCGCCGCTCGGCCAGCCCGTTTTGCTCCAGCTCGTCGAGCGTCACCATCATCATCGTCTTGTCGATCCCGACCGCGTGGGCCAGCTGCGTCTGCGTGTACTCACCGGTCATCGCTGTGGTCAGGACGCAGCAGCCGCGCGCTCCGAGGCCCAATGGCTCCAGTGCCTTGGCCTGCTCGCACCCGTAGGCGAAGCTTGCCTGCGACAGCAGCCAGCCGAGGTTCGTTGTCAGGCACTGCGGGTCAAGGCCCGCCACGCCCGTCGGTGCGATCGGCGCGTCGGTGATCATGTGACGAACGATACCACGTCGCTACCGACTATCTGCTACCAGACGATCTCATCAGTGGCTGACCGCGAAGTCGGGCTGGGGCAGCGCTCTGGGCGCGCCTTCGAGCGCGCGGCGCAGCAGCTCCTGGAGCGTCTCGCGTTCCTCCGGCGAGAGTGCGCTCAGGACCTCGTCCTCGATCGTCGCCTGGGCCGCTTCGGCGCTATGGAGTGCCGCCAGCCCGTCCGCGGTGAGCTCGACCAGGTGACGGCGGCGGTCGGCAGGGTCGCGCCGGCGCTGCACCCAGTCGGCGGACTCGAGCTGGTTGAGGACCAGCACGCAGGTGTTGGCGTCGGTGCAGAGCCCGGTGCTGAGCTGTTGTTGTGACACCTGCCCGTGGTCGCGCAGGTAGGCGAGGACGGCCAGCTCCTTCAGCTTCAGCCCCAGCAGGCTCTCGGGGCTGCTCCGGTACACGGTCCGCGCCAGCCGGGTGAGCAACACGATCGAGCTTGTCGGCGCCTGCTCCTTCACGGCGCGCATGGTAGCAAGAATTCTCGGGAAATACGTAGTCGCGTGATGATCACGCATTAGTGATCATCATGATATTGTGCCGTCCGTGACCGCCGTCTCCTCGTCCTCACGACTTCCCGTTCCCGCCGACCGCAAGCGCTGGATCGCGCTGGTTGTCGTGTGCCTGGCGATGCTGATGAACGTCCTCGACGCGTCGATCGTGAACGTCGCGTTGCCCACGATCCAGCGCAGCCTGAACATCTCCCAGGCGAACCTGACGTGGATCGTGAACGCCTACCTGATCACCTTCGGCGGCTTCCTGCTGCTGGCCGGACGGCTCGGCGACCTCGTCGGCCGCAAGCGCGTATTCCTCACCGGCATCGTGATCTTCACCGCCGCTTCGGTTGTGTGCGGCGCCGCCGGCTCGGAGATCGTCCTGATCGTCGCCCGCTTCGTCCAGGGGTTCGGTGGTGCGGTGTCCACCTCGGTGATCATCGCGATCATCGTCACCGAGTTCCCGCAACCGACCGAGCGGGCCAAGGCGATGAGCGCCTACATCTTCGTCGCCGTCGGCGGCGGCGCGATCGGCCTGCTGGCCGGCGGGGTCATCACCCAGGCGATCTCGTGGCACTGGATCTTCTTCATCAACGTGCCGATCGGCGTCGTCGCCTTCCTGCTCGGCGCGGCGCTGATCGAGGAGAGCGAGGGCGTGGGCACCGGCGATGGCGTCGACGTGCTCGGTTCGCTGCTCGTCACGGCGTCGATGATGACCCTGATCTACGGCATCGTGAAGGCCAGCTCCGACGGCTGGGGCTCGGCTACGACGCTGGGGTTCATCGCGCTGGCGGCGCTGCTACTGGTCGGTTTCGTGGTGCTGGAGTCACGGCTGTCGAATCCGATCATCCCGCTGCGGATCTTCCGCGTGCGGACGCTCACGATGTCCAGCGTCGTGCGCGGGTTCGTGGTCGTCGGCATGTACTCCACTTTCTTCCTCGGCGCGCTCTATTTCGAGCACGTCCGGCACTTCGGCACGCTTGACACCGGACTCGCGTTCCTTCCAATGTCGGTCGTCGTGGCGATCTTCTCCTCGGGGCTGACCGCCCGTCTCGTCGGGCGCTTTGGTGCCAAGCGGGTTCTCATCCCCGGCCTGACGGCGATGCTCGCCGGGCTGCTCGTGCTTACCCAGATGGGGCCTGGCACGGGCTATTTCCCCGCCGGGTTCATCGCCTTCACGGTGATGGGCATCGGCGGCGGCACGGCCTTCACCCCGCTGCTGACGATCGCCATGTCCGAGGTGCCGGCCGCCGACGCCGGACTCGGCTCGGGCATCATCAACGTCTCGATGCAGGGCTCGGCGGCGCTCGGCGTCGCGATCCTCGGCACGGTCGCCGCCGACCGCACCAAGGCGCTCGCCGCCACCCACTCGCACGTG
>DASZLC010000157.1:0-42725 GCA_035552615.1 Solirubrobacteraceae bacterium | reverse complement strand
GCTCGGCGAGCTGGGCCGGTCGGACCTGACGATGGTTCTCGCCACCCGCGAGCTTGGTCTCGCCGCGCAGCTGGCCGACGAGGTGGCGATCATGCGCGCCGGCCGGATCGTCGAGGAGGCGAGCACCGAGCGGCTGCTGGCAGCGCCCCAGCACCCCTATACACAGGCGCTGCTGCGGGCGATCCCGCGACTCGACCGGCCGCGCGGAGAGCCGCTCGTGGAGATCCGGTCGTGAACGGCGAGCCGCTGCTCCAGGCGCACGAGCTCGTCAAACGCTTCGGCACGGTCACCGCCGTGGACGGCGTGACGCTTGACGTGATCGAGGGTGAGGCGCTTGGCATCGTCGGGGAGTCGGGCGCGGGCAAGACGACGCTCGCGCGCCTGTTGGCCCTGGGCACGGCACCGAGCTCGGGCGGGCTCCGGCTCGGAGGCGCCGACGTTGCCGGGGTGAAGCGCGGCGAGCTGAGGCGGCTGCGCGCCGAGGTGCAGATGACGTTCCCGGATCCGGACTCGTCGTTGAACCCGCGGCGGACCGTCGGCGCGATCCTGGCCGAGCCGTTCGCCGTACATGGCCGACCGAAGAGCGAGCGCCGGCAGCTTGTCGTCGACCTGCTCGCCCGCGTCGGCCTCGATCCGGCCCAATACGCCAGCCGGCCCGCCGAGTTGACGCGCGACGAGCGCCAGTGCGTCGCCGTCGCGCGCGCGATCGCGCTGCAGCCGCGGCTGCTGATCCTCGACGAGCCCGTCGCCGCGCTCGGCATCGCCGGGCGGGCGCGGGTCCTGAACCTGCTCGTGGAGCTCAAGCGCGCGCTCGGGTTGACCGTCGTGCTCACGACTAGCGACCTCGCCGTCGCCCGGTACGTGTGCGATCGGATCGCGGTCATGTACCGCGGAGCCGTCGTCGAGCTGGCGCGCACCGACTGGCTCTACGGGCTGCCCCGCCATCCGTATACCGGGGCGCTGCTCGGCTCGATGCAGGTGCCGCGCCCCGATTTTGCGCGTCGTGAGCGCCAGCAGCTCCGCGGCGAGGAGCCGCGGCCGCAGGAGCGTCCCACCGGGTGCCGCTTTCATCCCCGTTGCCCGAAGGCTCAGGAGCGGTGCGCGCAGGAGGACCCGCCGCTCGGCGACGCGGGTCAGGGTAGCCTCGTCGCCTGCCACTTTCCGCTGACGCGGGAGGAAGTGGCCCGGCTCCCGGCCGGACCGGCCTAAGGGTCGGCTACTCCTCGTCGTCTTCGACGTACAGCGACTCGCCGGCCAGCAGCTCGCCGCGCTTGTCCCAGAGCTTGATCTCCAGGTAGTCGCCGCGGTAGTTGTCCGGTGCGATCAGGGTGAAGCGCTCCTCGGTGACCTCGCACTGGTCGACGGCAAGGTTGGCCAGCTCGGCGGTCACGAGCGTGCCGCCGACCACCATCGGCACGCCCCAGACGAGCGTCATCTCGGCCTTCTTGCCGATCTCGCCCCGCCATCCGCCGATCACCTCGTCGTTGAGGTCGAGCTTCCAGTCCGGGTTCTCGTCGGCCGTCTCGCTCGTGTAGTCGGCGCGGGACTCAAAGTCGTCGGGGCCGCCGCTCTCCTCGGTGAACGAGACGTACCCGAACACCTCAAAGTTGGCGCTCGTCCGGGCGGTGGCGGGCACATAGGTGCGACCGGCGTAGGTGCGGTCGGGGAACCACTTGATCTCGCCGACCTCGCCGAGGTCATCGTCCTCGGCGTCGATGTCCTCGCAGGCGGCGATGAACTGCGCACGGAGCGTGTCGGCCCAGCGCCCGTAGGGCAGCCCGTCCTGCGGCGGCTCGGCGGCGAAGCTGATGACGAAGCGGTCGGTCGGCGGCATCGGGCGTGCAGCCTACTGGCGTCGGCGCTAGAAAGCGCCGCGGCGGGACAGCACGGCGGGGATCGTCTTCATCAGGATCAGCAGATCAAGGCCGATCGACCAGCGTTCCAGGTAGACGAAGTCGAGCCGCACGAGGTCGTCGAAGTCGAGCTCGCTGCGCCCTGAGACCTGCCAGAGGCCGGTGATGCCCGGGAGGACGTGGTAGCGCTTCTTGTGCCATTCCTCCAGCAGCTCGAAGTCGCGGAGCGGGAGGGGTCGTGGTCCGACGAGAGACATCTCGCCGCGGAGCACGTTCACGAGTTGGGGGAGCTCGTCGATCGAGAAGCGACGCAACAGCCGTCCGACGCGGGTCATCCGCGGGTCGTCACGGATCTTGAACAGCGCGCCGTTCTTCTCGTTGAAGCGCTCCAGCTCGTCTTGGGCGTCTTCCGCGCCCTGGCGCATGGTCCGGAACTTGAAGCAGTAGAACGGCTGGCAGCCCATTCCGGGACGCATCGAGCGGTAGATCACCGGCCCGCGCGAGGACAGCTTGATGGCGAGGGCGATCGTGGCGAGGATCGGGGTGAGGAAGATCAGCCCGACCGTCGAGACGGCAAGATCGAAGCAGCGCTTCACGGCGAAGTCGATGCCCTGGAACACCGGCGGGCGCAGCGTGAACAACGGGACGCTCTGCCCGGGGACGAACTCGGCGCGGTTGATCAGGATCTCCATGGTCGAAGGCGCGACGTGAACCGTGACGCCGCGCTGGTGGCAGCGGTCGACGACGTCGACGGCGTGTTCCTGGGGGAAGTCGTGGTCGGCGATGATCACCTCCTGGACGCGCTCGGCGATCAGGATCTCGGTGAGGTCGGCGAGCGACCCGAGCGACCGCAGGCCATTCGGGGAGCGCGAGGTCAGGGAGATGTAGCCGACGAAATCGACGGGGGTGTGCGTCCGGCCCGAGAGCGCGTGCGCGACCTCGTCGATGTGCTTGCCCGACCCGACCAGCAGCGCCCGGCGCCGGTAGCCGGCCTGTTGCAGCAGCCAGCCCGACAGGCGGGTGTGCAACTCACGCAGCGCGCCGATGTAGACGGTCCCGAAAACCAGCGAGCCGTAGAAGATGTAGTAGCTGGAGAAATGGTCGCCGTTGGCCAGCGCGAACACCAGCGACACCAGCGTCGCCTGCACGAGCGCGGTGAAGATCTGCGAGACCCCCGGACGTCGTGGACGATCCGAGTACAGATCGGCCCGGGCGAACAGCAACACGGTCACCAGATAGGCGAAGGTCATCCATGGGCGCGCCTCGTGCCAGGCGATGCGCAGGCTGAAATCGCCGCGGATGGCCAGCTTCAGCACCAGCGCGGTGGTCAGCGCCGCGCATACCCCAAAGGCGTCGATCGCCAGCAGCGAGAGAACGCGGGCGACGCGACGCAGCGTCTCCAGCCGCAGCAGGAACGACAGCACGGGGGGGCGCCGACGGCGGACGTCGCGTTCAGGCAGCGCGCCGGGGACGGAGCCGTCAAGTGCTCCGCCGGGCCGCTGATTGGACTCGGTCTCTGGATGCGTTGTCGACACGACTAGCGGAGGACGCGTGTCCTCTCCGGAATTGGTAACGGCATCTGGACCTCGAAGTTACGCATTAACCCTTCTCCCCAATCGGCGGCAATCCTGCGGAGCGATAGACGTTCCCGCGGGCCGATCCGGCTCTCCTAGCCTAGGTCGCCGATCAGCTTCTCGGCACCCGAGTGCTCGATTGTCTTGCGCAGGCCGGTCTGAAGACCGACCTCCGGCTCCCAGCCGAGGATCTGCCTGGCGAGCGAGATGTCCGGCTGGCGGACCTGCGGGTCGTCGACCGGCAAGGCCTCGAAGATGATCTGCGAGCGCGAGTTGGTGATCTCGATCACCGAGTTGGCCAGCTCCAGCAGCGTGAACTCGTTCGGGTTGCCGATGTTGACCGGGTTGTGGTATCCCGACTCGGCCAGCGCGATGATCCCGCGCACGAGGTCGTCGACGTAGCAGAACGAGCGGGTCTGGGATCCGTCCCCGAACACCGTGATCGGTCGGTCCTGGAGCGCCTGACGCAGGAACGTCGGGATCGCGCGGCCGTCGTGCGGGCGCATTCGCGGACCGTAGGTGTTGAAGATCCGCACGATCGCGGTGTCGACGCCCTGCTGGCGGTGGTAGGCCATCGTCAGCGCCTCGGCGTAGCGCTTGGCCTCGTCGTAAACGCCCCGCGGCCCGATCGGGTTCACGTTGCCCCAGTACGTCTCCTGCTGGGGGTGCTGCTTCGGGTCGCCGTACACCTCGCTGGTGGAGGCCGTCAGGAATCGGGCCCGGTGCTTCTTGGCCACCCCGAGCGTGTGATGGGTGCCGTACGAACCCACCTTCAGGGTGTGCAGGGGCAGCCGCAGGTAGTCGATCGGTGAGGCCGGCGAGGCGAAGTGGTAGACGAAGTCGATCGGGTCATCGACGAAGTACGGCTCGATGATGTCGAGGTTCAGGTGCTGGAACTCAGGGCTGCGGATGTGCTCGATGTTCGCCAGCGACCCCGTTTCCAGGTTGTCGACGCAGATGACGCGATGCCCGCGCGAGAGCAGCTCGTCGCACAGATGCGAGCCGAGGAACCCCGCGCCTCCCGTCACAAGGCAAGTTGACATAGCAGCGCAGCCTATCGGGGATCAACCAGGGAGCGATCCCCGGACCCAGTCGCCCTCCTCCTTCTTCCAGATCGGGGCCTGCGCCTTCACGGCATCGAGGATCTCACGGGCACCGGCGAACGCCTCGGCCCGGTGCGGGGCGGACACGGCGATCGCGATCGACGCCTCCGACAACGGCACCGTCCCGATGCGATGCTCGACGGCGGCGGCGCAGAGCCCGTGGGCGCGGCACGCGGCGGTGGCGATCTCCTGCAGCTTCGCCTCGGCCATCTCGGCGTAGGCCTCGTACTGGAGCTGCTCGACCTCGCGCGTCATGCCGAGGAACGTGACCACCGCGCCGGCGCGTGGGTCGCGCACCAGCGCGATCAGGCCGTCGAGCGACAGCGGGTCGGCGTGGATGCGGACATGGAGCGTCCCGAGTTCGCCGCCGGAGACCGGCGGGATCAGCGCCAGCTCATCGCCGGCGCCGAGCGCCTGTTCCTCGTCGGCGTATTCGCGGTTCACGGCCATCACCACCGGCACCCCATCGGTTAGCCAGGCGACCTGGGCCAGCGCGTCGCGAACGCGTGCGCCGGGGGGGAGCTCGAGGTCGAGCTGGTCGGCCCCGGCGCGCTCGCGGAGCGCCGCGAACAGGCGCACCTGCACGTGCATCGGGGTAAGGCTAGTGGTCGCGACCAGGGATTGGGCGGCGGGGCGCCGGCCGAGCTGCCGGCGGCGCCCCGTCCCGCGGGTGCGCACGCGCAAACGTGCGCAGAGCGCTCTTCGCCACCAGTCCCGAGTGGCGCCTGAGCCCCCGAGGGCCTTGCCGTCGCCCTCCGCCTGAGAAGGTAAGCGCCACGCCCGGCGTTGTCAGTGTCAGACGGGTCTCTGATCGGTCGCAGCGGAATCGGCGGGGACGATTTCATCGCGGCGTCCGGGTACTCTCTGCGACACCATGTCTACCTACGAGAACCGAACGATCGCGCCGATCGTCGGCCCCGAGGACGAGCGTCACTTCACTGACTCGGGCATCGAGATCAAGGCCCTCTACACCGACGAGGACCTCCCGCCGGACCTGCCCGAGCGGCTCGGCGAGCCGGGCGCCTACCCGTACACGCGCGGCGTGCACCGCGACATGTACCGCCAGCAACTGTGGACGATGCGTCAGTACGCCGGCTACGCCAGCGCCAAGGAGTCCAACGAGCGCTACCACTATCTGCTCAAGCAGGGCACCACTGGCCTGTCGATGGCATTCGACCTGCCCACCCAGCTCGGGCTTGACTCCGACGATCCGCGTTGCCTCGGTGAGGTCGGGCGTACCGGCGTGGCGATCGACACGATCGACGACATGCGCACGGCGTTCGATGGGATCCCGCTGGACAAGGTGTCAACGTCGATGACGATCAACGCTCCGGCCAGCGTGCTGCTGCTGCTCTATCAGCTGGTCGGCGAGGAGCAGGGCGTCGCCCCTGAGCTGCTCCGCGGGACGACCCAGAACGACATCCTGAAGGAATACATCGCGCGCGGGAACTTCATCTACCCGCCGGAGGGCGCGATCCGCCTGACGACCGACCTGTTCGCCTACTGCAACGAGCACGTGCCGAAGTGGAACACGATCTCGATCAGCGGCTACCACTTCCGCGAAAAGGGCTGCTCGGCCGTCCAGGAGGTGGCGTTCACGCTCGCCAACGGCATGGCCTACGTGCAGGCGGCGCTCGACGCCGGCCTGGAGGTCGACCGCTTCGCCCCCCGCCTCGCCTTCTTCTTCAACGGTCACAACAACGTCTTCCAGGAGGTGGCGAAGTTCCGCGCCGCCCGGCGGATGTGGGCCGAGATCATGCGCGAGCGCTTCGGCGCCACGGACGAGAAGTCGTGGAAGCTCCGCTTCCACACCCAGACCGGCGGCGTGACGCTCACCGCCCAGCAGCCGATGAACAACATCGTCCGCGTCGCCCTGCAGGGATTCGCTGCGGTATGCGGAGGGACGCAGTCGCTGCACACGAACGGCTTCGACGAGGCGCTGGCCCTGCCGACCGAGCGCGCGGCCAAGATCGCCGTGCGCACGCAGCAGATCATCGGCTACGAGTCGGGCGCCGCCGATACCGTCGACCCGTTCGCCGGCTCGTACTTCGTCGAGGCGCTGACCGATGAGATCGAGTCGAGCGCCCGTGCGCTGATCGACAAGATCGACGAGCTGGGCGGCTCGGTCCAGGCGATCGACTTCATCAAGAACGAGATCGAGGAGTCGGCGTTCGGCTACTTCGAGCGCTACCGGATCGAGCAGGACATCGTCGTCGGCGTGAACAAGTTCGTCGAGGACGACGTCGAGGTCCCCGATCTCCTTCGGGTGGACCCCGAGTCCGAGCGTGAGCAGGTGGGGCGGCTCGCGGCCTTCAAGGGCGACCGCGACCAAACGCTCGTCGCCACACGGCTCGACGAGGTGCGGGCCGGCGCGCGGGGCGGCGAGAACCTGCTGCCGGTGCTGCGCCAGGCGCTGAAGGACCGTTGCTCGATGGGAGAGGTCTGCGCGGCGATGCGCGACGTCTTCGGCGAGTACAAAGAGACGTTCTGACGCGAGCTTCACTGCAAGCCTGCAATCGCGGCAGGAGTCGTCGCCGGGCGGGCGAAACCCGGAGGCATGACAGAGCATGAGGCAGCCCGAACCCTGGTCAAATCCCCGCCAGAGCTGTGGGCGGAGTGCAGCGACGCCTCGTCGCTCGCCCGTCATCTGAACTCGTTTGGAGAGATTCGCATCACGCGGCTCGAGCCAGAGAACGCCGTGGCCTGGGAGGGCACGCTTGCGAGCGGCACGGTCCGGCTCGAGCCGTCGGGATGGGGAACCCGAGTGATTCTGACCGCCCGCCAGCAGGGGGCGACGGATGGCCCCGGAGCGGCAGACGACGAAGCGTCGCGCTGCGATCCGGCGCCGGAGGCGGCTGTCGAGCCCGAGGCGTCCGAGCCCGGGCCCGACGCTGCCGCCTCGCCGGGGGCGGTCGCGATGCCGGAGCCGGTCGCGACGCCGGAGCCGGTCCGGGCCGCCACGCCCAGCTACCACCCGCCGCCGGCCCCGCAGCGCCGTGGGGGCCTGCTCAGCCGGCTGTTCGGCGTGTTCGCCGGCCCCCAGGCGCCACCCAGGCCGGTTGCCCGAGTCGCGGTGCCCGAGCCGGCCGCGGTGCCTGGGCCGGCCGCGGTGCCCGAGCCCGTCGCCCCCCGCGAGCCCGTTTCCGTGGCCACCCCCGAGCCCGTGGACGTGGCGCCACCGACCGCCGCCCCCGAGCCGGTCGCCCCACCGGCCACGCCCGAGTCGGAGCTCGATGCTCCCGCCGCGCTCACGGCCGCGCTCGACAGCCTCGGCCAGGCCCATCATCGCCCGTTCTCACGCGGCTGAGCCGGTCGGTCGTCCGGCGATAGTGGTCGGATAGCGACCACTATCGCCGATCCCGCGCACAGTAGACTCGCCGCCTTCCCGACCCTCCCGAGAAGGCCGCGATGCGCGATCAGGCACCCGAGACGTATGAAGAGAAGCTCGCACAGCTGCAGGAGCTGAAGCACGAGGCGATCCACGCCGGCTCCGAGGATGCGATCGAGAAGCAGCACGCCAAGGGCAAGTACACCGCCCGTGAGCGGATCGAGAAGCTGCTCGACCCGGGTTCCTTCCAGGAGCTCGACACGTTCGTCCGCCACCGCACGACCGAGTTCGAGATGGAGAAGAACCGGCCCTACGGCGACGCCGTGGTCACCGGGCACGGGACGATCGACGGTCGGCGCGTGTGCGTGTTCAGCCAGGACTTCACCGTGTTCGGCGGGTCGCTCGGCGAGGTGATGGCCGAGAAGATGTGCAAGATCATGGATCTGGCGGCCAAGATCGGCTGCCCGGTGATCGGCATCAACGACTCCGGCGGGGCGCGCATCCAGGAGGGAGTCGTGTCGCTGGGCGCCTACGGCGACGTGTTCCTGCGCAACGTCGCCTCCTCGGGCGTGATTCCGCAGATCAGCCTGATCATGGGCCCGTGCGCCGGCGGCGCGGTGTACTCGCCGGCGATCACCGACTTCATCTTCATGGTGAAGGAGACCTCGCACATGTTCATCACCGGCCCAGAGGTGATCAAGACCGTGACCGGCGAGGAGGTGGGGTTCGAGGAGCTGGGCGGCGCGATGAGCCACAACTCGAAGTCAGGCGTGGCGCACTTCGCCTCCGATGACGAGGACGCGTGCCTGGAGGACTGCCGTTACCTGCTCTCCTTCCTCCCCCAGAACAACCTGGAGATGGTCCCGCAGGTGCAGCCGACCGACGACCCGCTGCGGATGGACGAGGAGCTCGACCACGTCATCCCCGACAACCCGAACAAGCCCTACGACATGCGGGACGTGATCCGCTACGTGGTCGACGACGGCGAGTTCTTCGAGGTCCACGAGCACTACGCCAAGAACATCGTGTGCGGCTACTCGCGCCTGAACGGCTACTCGGTCGGGATCGTCGGCAACCAGCCTGCGGCGCTGGCCGGCGTACTCGACATCGCCTCATCGGAGAAGGCGGCGCGGTTCATCCGGACGTGCGACGCGTTCAACATCCCGATCATCACCTTCTGCGACGTTCCCGGCTTCCTGCCCGGCACCACCCAGGAGTGGGGCGGGATCATCCGCCACGGCGCCAAGCTGCTGTACGCCTACGCCGAGGCCACGGTGCCGAAGATCACGATCATTACCCGCAAGGCGTACGGCGGCGCCTATGACGTGATGGGGTCCAAGCACCTGGCGGCGGACATGAACTTCGCCTGGCCGACTGCCGAGGTCGCGGTGATGGGACCCGAGGGTGCGGTCAACATCATCTACCGTCGTGACATCCAAGCCTCGCCGACGCCCGACATGCGCCGGACGAAGCTGATCAACGACTACAAGGCCCACTTCGCCAACCCCTACGCGGCGGCCGAGCGCGGCTACATCGACGACGTGATCGTCCCGCACGAGACGCGCCCGAAGGTGATCACGGCGCTGCAGACGTTGCAGACCAAGCGCCAGCCGGGCCCGAAACGCAAGCACGGCAACATCCCGTTGTAGGCGTTTAGAGGCGGACGGCTTGCGCCTCGACTCTGCCCGCGCGCCAGGCGGCTAACGCGGCGCGGGCGATGGCGAGGTCCTGGATGGCGAGGCCGGTGGAGTCGAACAGCGTCACCGACTCAGGCCCCGGACGCCCGGGCGCGTCGCCGGCGAGCACTGCGCCCAGTTCGGTGACCTGATCCTTCGTGATTATCCCGGCCGTGAGGGCGCCGGTGAGCTCGCCGCCGTGGGAGGCCTGTTCCCACTCGTCGCAGAACAGCGCGCACGACGAGACCGCGCCGACGGTCGCCTCGGCCTTGCCCGAGCCGTCGGCGCCGAGCATGTTCAGGTGCTGCCCGGCGCGCAGGTCGCCGACGTCGATCACGATCTCGGCGCCTGGGGTGACGCAGGTGACGACCTCGCAGCGCGCGGCATCCCCGCGGGTGCCGACCGCCCAGGCCAGCTCTTGGGCCAGAGCGGAGGCGGCCTCGATGCGCGGGTCAGAACAGATGCCGACCTCGTACCCGGCAGCGACGAGGCAGCGAGCGGCCCAGGCGCCGTGGAGCCCGCAACCGATCAGTCCGACGGACGCGGCGTCCGCCCGGGCCAGGGCACGCGTGGCGACGGCGGCGACCGCGCCGGTGCGCAGCGCGGTCACCGAGCGCGCGTCGAGCAGCATCAGCGGCTCGCCGGTTGACGCGTCCGACAGGCAGATCACGCCGGTCACGGTCGGCAGCCCGCGGGCCGGGTTGCCGGGGAACGAGGTGATCCACTTCAGCATCGCGAGGCCGTCGCCCATCGCCGGCATCGCCCGGAAGTCCCCATGCGGCGGACTCTGCAGGTAGATCTTGGCCGGCATCACCCATTCGCCGCGGTGGTGGCGCAGCAGCGCGTCACGCACGTGCTCGATCGCCTGCTCGGGCGAGACGGCGGCGAGCACGGCGTCGTGGTCAAGGACGGGGATCGAGGGCACCGCGCGGGCACGATAGCCTGCGGCTCGTGAACCGTCGCCCGAAGCTGTCGATCGTCGCGCCGGGTGCCTCACCGGAGGAGGCCGCGGCCGTCGTTGCCGCGCTGGAGCAGTTCATGCGCTCGACGGCGCCGCCACCGGTCGCGGCCAAGCCGCGGCGGCCCGCCTGGCAGCGGGCGGCGCTGCACGAGGGCGTGGCCCGCGAGCCGTCGCTCCCGCTGCCCTGGGTCTGAGCGGCGCCCGCCGCCGCCCCCGGGTCGAGGGCTGGCCTGGGGGGTCGAGCCGCCCGCGGGAGCGGGGCATTTCGTGCGCCCGAATCGAAAAAGGATCTATTCAGATCGCCTTTGGTACATTTTTGAGGTCGCAACTGACCCGCAGGCAACCTCAAGGACACCATGGAGCCCGCTTCCCTCAACACCGTAAAGACCGGGACGCTCGATAATCCCGAGGTGCTGGAGAACGTGCCGGGGCACGTGATCCCAATCATCGCCCAGGAGTTCGACGACTTTCAAACCGAATCGACCCGCTTCCTGGCCGGCGACTACGAAGAGACCGAGTTCATCAAGTTTCGGTTGAAGCAGGGCGTGTACGGCCAGCGCCAGCCGGACGTCCAGATGATTCGCGTGAAGCTTCCGATGGGCGGCGTCACGCCCGAGCAGATGGACGCCTTCGCCGAGGTCGTGGAGCGTCATGCGCCGCTGCGCAAGGCCCACGTCACGACTCGCCAGAACATCCAGATGCACCACGTCCCGCTCAGCGAGATGACCGACCTGATGCGCGTGATCGCCGACGCCGGGCTGTCGAGCCGCGAGGGCTGCGGCAACACGGTGCGCAACGTCACCGGCGACCCGCGCGCCGGAACGCTCACCGATGAGCTGTTCGACATCACGCCGTATGCCGGGGCCTACGTCCGCTACTTCGTCCGCCATCCGACAACGCAGGCGATGCCGCGGAAGATCAAAACGGCCTTCACCGCGACCGACGAGGACAACGCGATCACGCGGATCCACGACATCGCTTTCCTGCCGCGGATCAAGAACGGTGTCCGCGGCGTCGAGATCAGGGTCGGTGGAGGGACCTCGATCATGCCCCGCCAGGCCCCGACCCTGTACGAGTTCGTCGAGCTCGGCAACGGCGACTATCTGAAGATCGCCGAGGCGTGCTTCCGAATCTTCGACCGTCAGGACTTCCTGCGCGTGAACCGCGCCCGCGCCCGGATCAAGGTTCTCGTCGACAAGATCGGCATCGACGCCTTCCGGGACCTCGTCGAGGAGGAGATCCAGGGCGAGTGGGTGAACGAGCGCGACTTCACCGTGGAGGACATCCTGTTCGAGCACGACGAGGAGGCCGGCGCTCCGGAGAATCGGCCGTGCTACGAGACGCCGAACGGCGACGCCCGGCAGTTCGACCGCTTCGTGGCGTCGAACGTCCAAGCTCAGCGCCAGAAGGGGTTCAGCACCATCGAGGTGAAGATCCGCCGCGGCGACCTGACCCCAGAGCAGCTGCGCGGCGTCGGCCAGATCATGCGCGACTACACCGGCGGCTACGCCCGCACCACGGTCCAGCAGAACCTGGTGCTGCGATGGGTGCGCGACGAGTCGATCTACGAGGTGTGGCGGGCGCTGTCCGAGCTCGAGCTGGGCGACGCCGGCGCCAACGAGATCACCGATGTGATCAGCTGCCCGGGCACCGATTCGTGCAAGCTCGGCATTACCAGCTCGATGGGCCTGAACCAGGCAGTGCAAGAGCGCGTCGTGCAGATGAACATCGACGACGAGCTGACGCGCCGGATCCACATCAAGATGAGCGGCTGCCCGAACGGCTGCAGCCAGCACCACATCGCCAACATCGGCTTCTACGGCGCCTCGATCAAGGTCGGCGACCACACGGTGCCGGCCTACATCCCGCACCTCGCCGGGGCCTACGAAGGGGGCGAAGTACGCTACGGGCACCGTCTGAAGGCGCGGCTCCCGGCCAAGCGGGTGCCCGAGGCGGTCGAGCGCTGGGTCCGGTACTACGAGTCCGACCGCGCCGACGGCGAGGAGTTCAACTCGTTCGTCGACCGTGTTGGAGTTCCGGAGTTCGAGGCTCGGGTGAAGGATCTGACGATGCCGATCGAATTCTCGCTGGAGAACATGAACCAATTCATCGACTGGAGTCGCCAGGTGCCGTTCGAGGTCCAGCGCGGCGAAGGGGAATGTGCGGTATGAGCGCCAGAAAGTCGGTCGTGAGTCCTTGGGCGGCGAAGGGCGCTCTACCGAGCGTATGACCGCCATCGCCCGCGATCTCGACCACGCTCCCGCCCAGGAGGTGCTCGCCTACGCCGTCGAGCGCTTCGGCTCGAAGCTGACGATGGCGTGCTCGTTCCAGAAGGAGGAGTCGGTCCTCGTCCACATGCTCGCCGAGCTGACCGACGAGCCGCGCGTATTCACGATCGACACCGGTGTCCTGTTCGCCCAGACGCTGAGCACATGGAAGGCCTTCGAGGAGCGCTTCGCGGGCCTGAGAGTCGACGTCGTCGACGCCACCAGTCCGGGCGAGCCGTGGACGCTGGAGCGCTGCTGCGGCACGGCCAAGGTCGACGCGCTGGAGCGCGCCCTCGGCGGCGATGTCGAGGCCTGGGTGACGGGCATCCGCCGCGAGCAGGCGACGACGCGGGCCGAGGCGAACAAGTTCGAGCGCGACGAGAAGCGCGGGATCTGGAAGGTCAACCCGTTGGCCGACTGGACCGAGAAGGACGTCTGGCGCTACATCTTCGATCACGACCTGCCCTACAACCCGCTGCACGACGAGGGCTACGCGTCGATCGGCTGCGCGCCGTGCACGCGGGCGGGAAGCGGTCGTGACGGCCGCTGGGCCGGTTCGGACAAGACCGAGTGCGGGATCCACGAGTAGCCGCACGTGGCGATCGGTGTAGGTAGGCACGACATGAACCCTCTTCATCTGGAGCTCTCGCACCTTCAGGCGCTCGAGGCCGAGTCGATCCACATCTTCCGTGAGGTGGCGGCCGAGCTCGAGCGCCCGGTGCTGCTGTTCAGCGGCGGCAAGGACTCGATCGTGCTGATGCGGCTGGCCGAGAAGGCCTTCCGCCCCGGCCGCTTCCCGTTCCCGGTGATGCACGTCGACACGGAACACAACTTCCCCGAGGTGATCGAGTTCCGCGACCGGCTGGTCAGCCAGCTCGGCGAGCGGCTGATCGTGGCCAGCGTGCAGGACTCGATCGACCAGGGCCGCGTCGTCGAGGAGACCGGGCCGCGGGCCAGTCGCAACCGGCTGCAGACGACGACCTTGCTCGATGCGATCGAGGAGCACGGCTTCGACGCCGCGTTCGGCGGTGCGCGCCGCGACGAGGAGCGCGCACGGGCCAAGGAGCGGATGTTCTCGTTCCGCGACGACTTCGGCCAGTGGGATCCCAAGCGCCAGCGGCCCGAGCTGTGGTCGCTCTACAACGGTCGGATCCGCAAAGGCGAGCACGTCCGCGTGTTCCCGATCTCGAACTGGACCGAGCTCGACGTGTGGCAGTACATCGAGTCCGAGCGACTGGAGATCCCGTCGATCTACTACGCCCACCGCCGGCCTGTGTTCGCCCGTGACGGGATGCTGTACGCGCACTCCGACCGTGTCGAGCTGATCGATGGCGAGGAGGTCTTCGAGGAGTCGGTCCGCTACCGCACGGTCGGGGACATGACCTGCACCGGAGCGGTCCGCTCGACGGCGTCGACGCTGCCCGATGTCGTCGCGGAGATCGCGGCCACGCGGATCACCGAGCGTGGCGAGACCCGCGCCGACGATCGCGTCACCGAGGCCGCGATGGAGGACCGGAAGCGCGAGGGGTACTTCTAACCTCATGCCCGGCGCCGCCACCAACGGACACCTTGTGAAGACCCGGACCAGCGAGTTGCTGCGGATCGCCACGGCAGGCTCGGTCGACGACGGCAAGTCGACCCTGATCGGCCGGCTGCTGCATGACTCCAAGTCGATCTTCGAGGACCAGCTCGAGCACGTCGTGGAGACTTCGGAGCGTCGCGGCGACGGGTACGTGAACCTCGCGCTGCTCACCGACGGGCTGCGCGCCGAGCGCGAGCAGGGGATCACGATCGACGTCGCCTACCGGTACTTCGCCACGCCGCGGCGGAAGTTCATCATCGCCGACACCCCCGGCCACGAGCAGTACACGCGCAACATGGTTACCGGCGCCTCGACGGCCGACCTGTCGATCGTGCTCGTCGACGCGCGCAAGGGCATTAGCGAGCAGACGCGTCGCCACACGTATATCGCGTCGCTGCTCCAGATCCCGCACGTCGTGGTGTGCGTGAACAAGATGGATCTGGTCGGCTACGACGAGGACGTCTTCTACAGCATCCTGGAGGAGCTGGTCGACTGGTCCAGCCGCCTGAACATTCCCGACATCACCTTCATCCCGATTTCGGCCCTGCAGGGCGACAACGTCGTTGATCGGTCGTTCGCGATGCCGTGGTACGGCGGCGCGCCGCTGCTGTACCACCTGGAGCACGTCGTGATCGCCCCCGATCGCAACCTGGCCGACGTCCGCTTCCCCGTTCAGTGGGTGGTGCGTCCGATGACCGATGAGCACCACGACTACCGCGGCTACGCCGGACAGCTGGCCGGCGGCGTCCTGCGCCCGGGCAGTGAGGTCGTCGTGCTGCCGGGCGGACGGACGACGACGGTGAAGGCGATCGACACCTTCGACGGGGAGATCGAGTCGGCGTTCCCGCCGATGTCGGTGACGCTGCGTCTGTCCGACGAGGTCGACGTCTCGCGCGGCGACATGATCGTCGAGGCCGAGGACCAGCCGATCGTGGCGCGCGAACTCGACGCGATCGTGTGCTGGATGAGCGAGGCGCCGATGCAGGCCCGCGGCCGCTACGCGATCAAGCACACGACGACGACGGCGCGCGCGATCGTCGACGAGCTCGACTACCGCGTTGACATCAACTCGCTCGGGCACGAGCCGGCGACTCAACTGGCCCTGAACGAGATCGGGCGCGTCCGGCTGCGCTGCAGCGCCCCGCTGATGGTCGATCCGTACTCGCGCAACCGCACGACCGGCAGCTTCATCCTGATCGACGAGTCGACCAACGACACCGTCGCCGCCGGCATGGTGCTGGGCGCCCCCGCGCAGTAGCGCCAACCCCATAACTCCACAATCTCCGCTAACCGGATCGTAAGGATCCGTTCTCTAACGTGGTGGAGGTGCGAGGAGCCCGACGCCATCTCGTCTACGGGTGGGTCGGTCTCGGGCTGGCCGGATCGCTGGCGCTCACGGCCGCCGACTCCCAGCTGCTGGCGGGCAAGCCGATCCACTGGTGGCTGACCGTCCATCTCGGCAGCCGCGAGTTCTGCCACCACGTCTTCTGGGCGGGCCTGCTGGCGCTGTGCGTGGCCTGGCTCGGCCTCGGCTTGCGCCCGGGCCGCCCGGTCGGACGCCGTCTGCTGCTGCTGGCCGGCGGGGTGTGGGCGGTGCCGCTGCTGCTCGGCCCGGCGCTGTTCTCCGGGGACATGTACAGCTACCTCGCTCAGGGCGACATGCTCAGGTTGGGCATCAACCCGTACGCGCACGGCCCCGCCGCGCTCGCCGGCGCCCACCAGGCCGGGGTGCTGAAGACCGTGTCGCCGTTCTGGCGTCACACGCCGGCCCCGTACGGCCCGCTGTTCGTCGGGCTCGCCGCTGCGATCGCCGCGATCGCCTCCTCGCACCTGGTACTTGCCGTGCTGCTGCTGCGGGTGCTCGAGCTCGGCGGCCTCGCCCTGCTCGCCGTCTACGTGCCGCGCCTGGCCCGGGCGCTCGGCGCCGACCCCGACCGTGCGGTGTGGCTGGTCGTGATCAGCCCGCTCGTCCTCGTCGAGGCGATCGGCGGCGGGCACAACGACGCGCTGATGGCCGGGCTGCTGATCGCCGGTGTCACCTACGCGATCGAGCGCCGTCCGGTGGTGGCGATCGTGCTCTGTGCCCTGGCCGCCGCGATCAAGCTGCCCGCACTGGCGGCGATCGTGCTGATCGCCGCCTGCTGGTTCAGGGCCAGCGACGCGCGCGCTCGCGTCCTGGCCACGACGCTCGCCGTTACGGCCGGGGTGTTCGCCGTCGTCGGGCTCGTCACGACCGTCGGCGTCAGCTGGATCTCGAGCGGGACGCTCTCGACGCCCGGACGGGCCCATCTGGCGATCACCCCGGCCACCGCGGCGGGGTACACGCTGCATTCGCTGATCGGGTCCGGCCCGTCGGCGCACACGCTGGAGTCGGTGATCGTCGGCGCCGCCGTCGCCGGCACGGCCGTTCTCGGGCTCGTGCTCCTGCGGCGCGTGCGCTACGAGCGGCTCGCGCTGTATCTCGGCGTGCTGCTGCTCGCCTCGGTGCTCGGCGGACCGGTGTCGTGGCCGTGGTACCTGATCTGGGGAACCGCGCTCGTGGCCGTCGATCCGCGCTCGCAGCGGTGGCCGCTTCTCCCGGTGGCGATCGTCGTGGCGTCGTTCGTGATCCGCCCCAACGGCATCCTGATGCTGCCGATCGACGAGGCGCCGTACGCGTTCGCCGTCTATGCCGCCGTGGCGCTGGCGGTCGTGGCGGTGGTCGTGCTGCGCCGCCGGCGTGACCGTCAGCCGGTCCTGCGCCGCGACGGCGTGATCCGGGGTCCGCGTGCGGTCGAGGTCCTGCGATGAGGATCGGGACCCACGGCGTGTCCTACGAGAGCGCGATCCTCGATCCGCCGGTCGTTCCGCGCGAGCGGATCATTCCCGACTCCCGGCGAACCGCCCCGCGGCCCCCGCAGCGGCCGGTCCGTCGATCCCGTCGCCGTCTCCCCCCCTGGGTCGACATCGCCGTTCCGTGCGCCGTCGCGGCGGCGCTGTGCCTGTATGAGCTCGGGACGCGCAGCCTGTGGCTCGACGAGGGCGCGACCGTCTCGATCGTCTCCCAGCACGGTGACGCGCTGTGGCGGGGCATCGCCCACGACGGCGGCAACATGCTCGTCTACTACCTGTTCATGCACGTGGTCGTCGGCCTGTTCGGCGACGGTGCGGCGGTGATCCGGATGCCGTCGGTGATCGCCACGGTGGCGACCGTCGGGATCACCGGGCTGATCGGCCGGCGGCTGTTCGACCGGCGGGTCGCCTTCGTCGCGGCGTTGCTGACCGCCGTCAGCCTGCCGCTCGTGTTCTGGGGACAGGATGCGCGCGGCTACGCGCCGCTCGTGACGTTCTGCGCCGGATCGTTCCTCGCCTTCATCGCGATCGCCGACGCCGAGGATCAGCCGTCGTGGTGGCTGCTTGGCGCCTACGTCCTCAGCACCCTGCTCGGCGTGTACATGGGCTTCGTCGGAGCGCTCGTGATCCCCGCCCAGCTGATGCTGCTGCTGTTCCACAACCGGCACGTGATGCGGCGCATGCTGGTGGCGTCCGCCGTGATCGCCGTCGCCTGCGTGCCGCTGCTGGCGCTTGCCACCGCGCGCGGGACAAGCCAGCTGTTCTGGGTTCCCGGACCGAACGCCAGGGGCATCGGTCAGACGATGCGGTGGCTGACGTCCGCCGGCCTGCCCCCGAACTTCCACCCGACCGCAACCGCCACACTGACGCTGGTCGTCACCGTGCTCGTGCTCGCGGTGGCGCTTGGGCTGACGCTGCGCCGGTTCGTCGCCGCGTGGCGGACGCGCCGATTCGACTCAGAGACGTGGGGCACGCTGATCGTCCTCTCGTGGCTCGTCGTGCCGATTGCGCTGAGCCTCGCCGAGTCGGCCGCCGGTCAGCCGATCCTGCTGTTCCGCAACTCGGTGATCTGCCTGCCCGCGGTCGGCCTGGCGCTCGCCTGGGTCCTGCTGCGGACGCGGCTTCCGCTGTGGGTGGCCTGGTCCGGCGTCGCCGGGCTGCTCATCCTGCGCGCGCTGCAGCTGGGCCCGAGCTATGGCGTCTCGCCCGAGAACTGGAAGGCGGCCGAGCATTACGTCTCCAGTCATGTGCGGCCCGGGGACTGCATCGCCTTCTACCCGCTCGACGGACGGATGCCGTTCGACTACTACGTCCGCGGCGGCGAGAGCGCCAACGGCACGATCGCGACGATCACCTCGCGCGTGAAGGTCCCGCGCCCGGTCGACCCGGCGACGCCGTGGGGCGAGACGCCGCCCTACGTCGAGGACTACTCGACACCGACGAACGCGCAGCTGGCGCACATCGAGCGCACCTGCCGGCGGCTGTGGTTCGTGGCCAGCCATCAGGGCCAGGCGGGCGGACCGCCGACCTCGCGCGCCAACTACGTGCGCTACCGCGTGCTCGGCGCGACGCTGCAGGTCGCCTACCTGCACCACCACAAGCAAAAGTTTGGCTGGGCTTCGCCGGTGCAGGTCGAGCTCCTGTCCGACCCCCACCCACCGAAGACCTAAGGTCTCAGCGACGTGCCGTAGTACGTCAGCGCGCTCATCACGATCAGTAGCACCGTGCTGCAACCGATCAGCCAGCGGAAGGCCCGGCCCCGCAGCCGCTGAGCCACGACCATCAGCGCCGGGAAGGCGCACAGCAGCATCCGCGGGTTGTCCGGCGTTGCCCACGAGGTGAGGGTGAGGAGGGCCACCCACAGAGTCCAGCCGATCGCGGCCGCCGACACCCGGTGGCGCTGACGCCACAGGAGCCACAGCGCGCAGAGCAAAAAGATCGTGCCGAGCGAGCCGCTGTCGTAGTTGAGGTTGATCCCGGGGTGGTGCCAGTTGTGCCAGTTGGCGAGCTCCGAGATGGCACGACGGAAGGTGTTGATCACAGCCCACGGTGAGCTCTTCTCGTTCCAGCCGACGCGCTGGGCGTTGTAGCTGGCAAACGGCGTGCCCGTCCAGGCCCAGAGGTAGATCCCGAACGCGATCAGCCCGAGGGGGGCGAGCAGCGGCGCCCACAACGAGCGGCGTCCCTCCCGGTCGCGCAGCCCGCGCAGGACCGGCCCGATGACCGCGCGGCCGTCGACATCCGAGCGGCCGCGGAGGTAGAGCTCGCGGGCGGCCGCGGCCGCGCAGGCGGGGATGATTGCCACCGCCACGGGCGATATCGCGGTGCAGCACGCGGCCAGCACGCCGGCGAGGAACCAGCGGCGGTACTCCATCGCGAGCAGGCATCCGGCGGCCAGCGGCAGCAGCAGGCCCTCCGAGTAGGCCATCGAGAACACGATCGACCCGGGGAAGACGCAGAAGAACACGATCACGCGCCGGCTCGCCGCCTCGTCCCACCAGCGTCGCGCCAGCTGCCCCACGAGCAGCGTCGCGATGAACCCGCCGACCAGCGAGATCAGCAGGCCCGAGTCGGCGTTGGAGAGCGGCGAGATGTGCGACAGGCCGAGCATCGCCATCGGATACAGCGGCAGGAACCCGAGCGTGGTCTGGGTCTCCACGGCGAAGTGGGGGTACCCGTAATGCGCCAGGGCGTCGTACCAGACGCCGTCCCAGTTGGTCACCTCGCTGGTCAGCGACCAACCGTGCCAGAGACTGTCGACGATCACGACCACCAACAGCACCGCGCGCGTGGCCAGATAAACGGTCAGCGGCCAGCGGATCTGCTGCCACAGCCCCTGCGGCACCCTGGGGAGCATCCGCCGGGACGCGAACTCGACCGCCGGCGCGTGCGCTCCCGCGGCGGCGTCAGACGGCTCGACGACCGTCGCGTGTAACTGGTGCGAGTGCTGGGGCGCGCCTGGGCTCGGTCGGATCCCATAGCGCGTCCCGAGCGCCTCCGGGAGCGAGTCCATGACCCGATTCTAGGGCGGACGCGCTCGCGAGCAGAGCGGTACCCGTCCCTTTCTATGGCAAACCTTATGCCGACATTACACGGGAGAGAGGTCCCGGCGGGCCGCCCTTCTTGGCACCCGGCGGTAAAGTCCCCGCCCCGATGTTCTCGAAGATCCTGATCGCCAATCGCGGCGAGATCGCCGTGCGAATTATTCGCGCCTGTGAGGAGCTGGGCGTCGCCACGGTCGCCGTCTACTCGGAGATCGACCGCGACGCGCCCCACGTCCACCGCGCCGACGAGGCCTACTTGCTCGGCCCCGGGCCGGCGTCGGAGAGCTACCTGGTCGTCGACAAGCTGCTCGCGGTGATCGAGCAGTCCGGCGCCGAGGCCGTCCACCCCGGCTACGGCTTCCTGGCCGAGAACGCCGCCTTCGCGGCGACGCTGGAGAAGCACGGGATCACGTTCATCGGCCCGCCCGCCTCGGCGATCGACGCGATGGGCTCCAAGACCAAGGCCCGCGAGCTGATGCAGGCTGCCGGCGTTCCGATCGTCCCCGGCACCACCGAGCCAGTCGAGACGGTCAAGGACGCCCAGAAGATCATCGCCGACTCGATCGGCTACCCGGTTGCGGTCAAGGCCGCGGGCGGCGGCGGGGGCAAGGGCTTCCGCGTCGCGCTCAGCGAAGACAAGCTGAAGGACGCCTTCGAGGGCGCCGCGCGCGAGGGCGAGAAGTTCTTCTCGGACGCGACCGTGTACCTGGAGCGCTACCTGCCCGACCCCCGCCACGTCGAGGTGCAGGTGCTGGCCGACTCGCACGGCCACGTCATCCACCTCGGCGAGCGCGACTGCTCGCTACAGCGCCGCCACCAGAAGCTGATCGAAGAGTCGCCGGCGCCGCTGGTCGACCCCGAGCTGCGCGCCAAGATCGGCAAGATCGCCACCGACGCCGCCGCGGCCGTGAAGTACACGGGCGCGGGCACGATCGAGGGCCTGCTCCAGGACGGCGAGTACTTCTTCCTGGAGATGAACACGCGCGTCCAGGTCGAGCACTGCGTGACCGAGATGGTCACCGGCATCGACATCGTGAAGGAGGGGATCAAGATCGCCGCCGGCGCGCCGCTGTCGATCACCCAGGACGACGTCGTGCTCCGCGGCCACGCGATCGAATGCCGGATCAACGCCGAGGACGCCTCCAAGAACTTTGCCCCGGCGCCGGGCAAGATCACCTCGTACATCGAGCCGAGCGGCCCCGGTGTGCGCGTCGACTCGGGCTGCCTGGCCGGTTCGGAGATCTCGCCGACGTATGACCCGATGGTCGCCAAGCTGATCGTCTGGGATGCCGATCGTGAGCAGGCCACGCGGCGGATGTCTCGCGCGCTGACCGAGTACGAGATCGGCGGGCTCAAGACGCTGATGCCGTTCCACAAAGCGATCATGGCCTCGCAGCAGTGGGCCAACGCGGAGACGTGCCGGGACCTGATCGAGGACCGCGCGTGGCTCAAGACGCTCGCGTTCCCGAAGCCGGCCGCCGACGGCGCGGAGGACGAGGAGCCGAAGGTCGAGCAGACGTACACCGTCGAGGTGTCCGGCAAGCGCTTTGACGTGAAGGTAATCGGCCCTCCGTTCGCCGGCGGCGGCGCAGCCACCAACGGCACCGCGCCAGCGGCCGTGGCCAAGCGTGCCCCGCGGCGCGCGGGCGGCGCCGGTGGTGGCGGCGGCGGTGGTGACACGCTCGTCTCGCCGATGCAGGGCACCGTGCTGCGGGTCGCCGTCGAGGCGGGGGCGACCGTCGAGGAAGGGGCACTCGTCGCCGTGATCGAGGCGATGAAGATGGAAAACGAGATCACCGCGCACAAGTCAGGCGTCGTCAAGGAGCTGCCGATCGCCGTCGGCGCGTCGGTGACGAGCGGCGACACGCTTGCGGTCATCGCCGCGGCCGCCGAGTAGGAATCAGCCGGCGATCCGCGCGAGGTTGTCGGCGTGGATCTGGCGCTGGCGGGCGGTCCGGCGGCCGTCGGGAAGCCGGGGGTCGTGCCCGCGGTGCAGCGTCTCCAGGTAGGCGAGGTCCTGCTCTAGGACGCCGACCGCGTCGTCGCGTGGCATCGGCGCCCCGTGGCCGGGGATCACGGTGCCCGCCTGCTCGATCAGCGGCCGCAGGCGCTCCAGCGTCGCCCGGTAGGCGTCGAGCGACCCGCCGGCCGAGATCATCGGGATCTCCACCGGTGAGACGTAGTCGCCGAGGACCAGGACGCCGAGCCACGGCAGCGCGAACGCCGTCCCGTCGGCCGTGTGCCCGCCCGTCTCGTGGAGCTGGATCTCCTTGTCGGGGCCGACCGACAGCAGGCCAGGGACCGGCAGCGACTGGACCGCGGCCAGAGCCAGCGGCGTCCGCCCATCGACGTAGTGCTCCTCGTCGAACGCCCGCAGCGCCCGTTGCGGCGCGCCGAGCTCACCGGTGATCCGCTGCGCCGTGGTCTCGCCGCAGCCGAGCGAGGCCTCGGGGAAGGCCAGCCGGCCGAGCAGGTGATCCCAGTCGGCGTGCGTGGCCAGCAGCCCGGAGATCGGGAACGCCGCCTGCTCCAACACCCCCGGGACGGCGGCCAGCTCGTCGGGGTAGACGACCGAGTCGATCAGGAAGCCCTCGTCGCCGGCGCGCACCGCGGTGCAGGTCGTCTGCCATACCCGGCTGATGAAGACGATGACGTCGTTGTCGACGGCGAGGGCGCGCAACCGCTACGCGATGTCGAGCAGCTTGGCGGCCTCGCGCAGCGTGCTCACCTCGGCGTCGGGCTTCTTCTGGCCGGACTCCAGCACCTGCTTGGTGCGGTTCACCCAGATCACCGGGATCTTCTTCTTCAGGCACGGCTCGACGTCGTGGTAATAGCTCGCCGCGACGTGGACCCAGCCCTTCTTGCCGCCGATCCGGCGCTCGCACTCGGTGAAGTGGGCGGCGTCGGGCTTGTAGGAGCGGACCTGCTGGGCGGTGACGACGAGGTCGAAGTCGAGCGGAATGTGGCGCCGGGTCTGGCCGAGGAGCTTGTCGTCGATGTTGGAGATCAGGCCGGTCTTGTATTTCTTGGCGATCTTCTGAAGCACCGGATTGGTCTCCTTGAACGGCGGCCAGCGCGCCACCGACTCGGGCAGGAAGCCCGAGCGCGACGGCTCCAGCGGCCAGCCGAGCTGCTTGGCGATCTGCACGGCGGTGCGGCGCAGGACCTCGGCGTAGAGCTCGTAGGACCCCGCCTCTATCTGCTGCTGGATCTCATGGAACACCGGGATCAGCTCGTCGCGCTCGAGCGTGAACCCGTCGCGCTCCGCCTCCTTCTTGAACGCGTCGTACGCCCCGGTGTCCCAGTCGATCAGGGTGCCGTAGACGTCGAAGGTGACGAACGTGATCTGCTTGGGAAGAGACATTGGGCGGCCATGATGCCATGACAGCCCATTCAATAGAGTGCTGGGTCCTATGGATTTGCTCGAATATCAAGGGAAGCAGCTGTTCGCGCGCCACGGCGTTCCCGTTCCCAGTGGTAAACCAGCGCGCACCGTCGAGGAGGCCGTCGCGGCCGCCGACCAGATCGGCTACCCCTGCGTCGTGAAGGCCCAGGTGCAGATCGGCGGCCGCGGGAAGCTCGGCGGCATCAAGGTCGCCCAGAACCAGGACGAGGCTCGTCAGCACGCCTCGGCGATCCTCGGCATGGACATCAAGGGCCTGACGGTCCGCGAGCTGTGGATCGAAGGGGCCTCGGAGATCGCCTCGGAGTACTACGCGTCGGTCGTGTTCGACCGCTCGGCGAAGGCCCCGCTGGTGATGCTCTCGACGCAGGGTGGGATGGACATCGAGGCCGTCGCCGATGAGACGCCCGAGCTGATCGCTCACCTGCACGTCGACCCGCTGCTCGGCTTCCAGGACTTCCACGGCCGCCGGCTGGCCTTCGAGGCCGGCGTCGACGCCGACGTCGTGCGCCCGGTCGGCGCGATGCTGGCCAAGCTGTACGAAACGTTCATCGCCGAGGAGGCGACGCTCGTCGAGGTCAACCCCCTGATCATCACTCCGGACCGGGAGGTGAAGGCGCTCGACGCCAAGGTCACGCTCGACGGGAACGCGCTGTACCGCCATCCCGAGAACGCGGAGCTGCGCGATCTCTCACAGGAGGACCCGCAGGAGCGGATGGCCAAGGAGCGCGGTCTCACATACGTGAAGCTCGACGGCAACATCGGGATCCTCGGCAACGGCGCCGGCCTCGTGATGTCGACGCTCGACGTCGTGAAGGGCGCCGGCGGCGAGCCCGCGAACTTCCTCGACGCCGGCGGCGGGTCGAAGGCCGACGCGATCACCAGCGCGGTCGAGGTGATCCTGTCCGATCCGAAGGTGAAGGCCGTCCTGTTCAACATCTTCGGCGGGATCACCCGCGGCGATGAGGTGGCCAAGGGACTGATCGAGGCGTTCGCCCAGATCAAGCCGACCGTGCCGTTCGTCGTGCGCCTCGACGGGACCAACGATGTCGAAGGTCGCGCGCTGCTGGCCGAGGCGAACCTCCCCAACGTGTACACCGAGTCGACCATGGACGGCGCCGCCGCCAAGGTCGTGGAGCTGTCCAAATGAGCATCCTGGTAGACGAGAACACACGGCTCTGCACGTCCGGGATCACCGGGCGCGAGGGCACCTTCCACTCGCTGCGCAACCTCGACTACGGGACGAAGGTCGTCGCCGGCGTCACGCCCGGCAAGGGCGGCCAGCGGGTCGAGGACAAGATCCCCGTCTTCAACACCTTCCACGAGGCGGTGGAGCAGGAGGGGGCGAACACGGCGATGATCTTCGTGCCGCCCCGGTTCGCCGCCGACTCGATCCTGGAGGCCGAGGACGCCGGCATCAAGCTGATCATCGCGATCACCGAGGGCATCCCCGCCCACGACGAGCTGCGGGTCTACAACATCATCAAGAAGAACGGGCGCTCGCGGCTGGTCGGGCCGAACTGCCCGGGGATCCTGTCACCGGGCAAGGCGACGGTCGGGATCATCCCGGCGTCGTTCTTCAAGCCGGGCAACGTCGGCGTCGTCTCCCGCTCGGGGACCCTGACCTACCAGATCGGCAACGAGCTGGCCCTCAGCGGCTTCGGCAACTCCTCGATCGTCGGGATCGGTGGTGACCCCGTGCCGGGCACCGACTTCATCGACGTGATCGGCCTGTTCCAGGACGACCCGGAGACCGAGCTGATCGTGATGTGCGGCGAGATCGGCGGCGACGCCGAGGAGCGCGCCGCCGACTTCATCGCCGAGCAGGTGACGAAGCCCGTCGTCGGCTACATCGCCGGCTTCACCGCCCCGCCCGGCAAGACGATGGGCCACGCCGGCGCGATCGTCTCCGGCTCCTCGGGCGGCGCCGAGGCGAAGAAGGAGGCGCTGGAGGCAAAGGGCGTGCGCGTCGGGCGCACCCCGACCGAGGTGGCCGAGATTGCGATGTCGACCTTGGGCGCGAAGACATGACGACGAAGCCGATCTCCTTTGCCCGCGGCGCACCGTCGCTCGACATCGTCGACGTGGACGGGCTGCGGGCCGCGGCCGACCGCGCGTTTCAGAAGGACCCGGCCGGGCTGACCGGCTACGGCACCTCGATCGGGTACCCGAAGCTGCGGGCGTGGATCGCCGAGCAGCATGGCGTCGAGCCCGAGCGTGTGCTCGTCACGAACGGGTCGATGCAGGCCGACGCGTTCCTGTTCGACACGCTCGTCGCCCCGGGCGATGCGGTGATCGTGGAGCGGCCCACCTACGACCGCACGCTGCTGTCGCTGCGGGGCCGGGACGCCGACGTGCGCGCGGTCGAGCTGGAGCCCGACGGCGTCGACGTCAGCGCGATCCGCGAGCTGCTGGAGGGCGGCCTGCGTCCGACGCTCGCCCACATCATCCCCAATTTCCAGAACCCGGCCGGCTACACGCTGTCGGCGGCCAAGCGCGCCGAGCTGCTGGAGCTGACGCGCTCCTACGGCTTCACGCTGTTCGAGGACGATCCGTATGTGTCGATCCGGTTCGCCGGCGAGCCGCTGCCGACGATGCTCTCCCAAGACCCCGAGCACGTGGTCTACGCGTCGTCGTTCTCCAAGACGGTGTGCCCGGGGATCCGCGTCGGTTATCTCGTCGGACCGGTGGAGCTGATCGCTCGGATCGCCAAGCGGGCGACGGGGACGTACATCTCGCCGAACATGGTCGCCCAGGGGATCGTGTACGAGTTCTGCGACTCGGGCGGGCTGGAGCGCTCGATCGGGACGGTGAAGGCCGCCCTGCGCGAGCGCGTCCGAGTGCTCACCGAGACGCTCGCCGCCGAGCTGCCCGAGGCCCGCTTCGTGGCTCCGGAGGGTGGGTACTTCATGTGGGTCGAGCTGCCCGAGGGCACCGACGTCGCCGCCCTGTTCGATGCCGCTGCGGTGCGCGGGGTGCAGTTCGTGAAGGGCTCCGACTTCATGCTCCAGGGCGGCGACTCGAGCCTCCGTCTGGCCTACTCCGGGGTCACCCCGGAGCAGATCGAGGAGGGCGTGAAGCTGCTCGCCGAGGCCTACCGCGAGGTCACCGCCGGGGTGAGCGTGTAGCCGTGCGCCAGGAGGAGCTCGTCGCCGGAGGGGACCTCGCCGCCGTCGGCGCCTCCGGCCTGGCCCGCCACATCCATCAGCTGCACAGCGGGATCAGCGAGCGGGTGTTCGGGGCGATCGGGGCGTCGGCCGCGCCGGTGCGGGAAGTCCACGACGGGATCGCCGAGGCCGCCTACGGAGCCGTCGGGGCGCTGACCGGGAGCGCGATCCGCGCCGGGGCGCGCGCCGCGGCGCTGCTGCAGGATGACGACGCGCCGTCGCTGCAGCGCTCGCCGCGGGGGCGCCTCGTCGTCGGGGCGCTGAACGGCGCCTTCGGGGACACGCTGGAGCGACGCGAGAACGCGCTCGCCTCGTCGATGGCGGTGATCGTCGGCGGGTCGCGGGTGGCGCTCGACGCGGGTGCGCTGGGCGCGGCGTTTCCGGCCGCGACACCTCGGGTGGCGCTGTTCCTGCACGGCCTGTGCGAGACCGAGGACGTCTGGGCGCTACACGGCGACCGCGTGGCGCCGTACGGACGGCGGCTCGCCGCCGAGCTCGGCTACACCCCGGTGTACCTGCGCTACAACAGCGGCCGGCATATCTCGGCCAATGGGCGGTCGTTGGCGGTGCTGCTCGACGAGCTGCTGGCCGCATGGCCGGTCTCGGTGGCCGAGATCGCGCTGATCGGCCACTCGATGGGCGGGCTGATCGCCCGCAGCGCCTCGCACTACGGCGCCGGCACGGACGCCGTCGGCACCGTCCGCCACGTCGTCGCGCTCGGCGCCCCCCATCACGGCGCGCAGCTGGAGCGGATCGCTCACGCCACCGGCGCCGCGCTGCACCGGCTGCCCGAAACGCGCGCGCTGGCCAGCGCGCTGGGTTCTCGCAGCGTCGGGATCCGCGACCTGTACCACGGCTATCTCGTCGACGAGGACTGGGAGAACTTCGACCCCGACGCGTTCCTCGTCGCCCGCGCGCGCGAGATCCCGTTCCTGGAGACGGCGTCGCACTACTTCGTGGCGGCGACGCTGACCCGTGACGCGGACGCGCCGGTTGGCCGCGCCCTTGGTGACCTGTTCGTCTCTCGTCCCAGTGCGTGGGCCCAGCGCCGCGGCGAGCGGGTTCGCTTCCCGCTCGACAACTACCGCCACTACGGCGGCGCGACGCACTTCGACCTGCTGAACCACCCGGCGATCGGCGACCAGCTCGTGCGGTGGCTGGCGCCGAGCCCACTCGCCCTGGAGGGGCCTTGTTTGGAGGGTCGGCTCACCTGAGCGGGAGGGCTTTGGAGATAGGTGGCGCATATCGCACACGATCTCCAAACACCCCCGCCCTCGGCTACCGCCCGTAGCGGTCGCGGCCGAGCACGAGCTGCTCGGGCAGGGCGATCCGCGGCGGGGGTGAGGGGTCGGCGATCACCGAGACGGTCTCGGCGACGCTGGTCGTGACCGTCCGCGTCTCGCCGTCGACGAGGACGCTCACCTCGTGGGCGTCGGTGTCAGCGATCTCGCCCTTCACGCCGGGGGCGATGCCGACGCGCTTGAGGTAGTGGAGCAGGTCCTCCGCCTCGTTCTCCAAGCGGATGATCTCCACCTGTGCCCCGATCTCGCAGTCGGCCAGGGGGACGCCGTCGACGCGGTCGTGGACCTTGATCGGGTGGCCGTGGGGACAGGTGGCGGCGTCGCCGACGGAGGAGCGCACGTACGCCTCGAAGCGCGGGGTCATCGCGTGCTCCAGGTGCTCGGCCTCCTCGTGGACGTCGTCCCAGGGCACGCCGACGACGTCGGTCAGGAACCGCTCGATCATCCGGTGGCGGGAGACGATCCGCTCGGCCTGGTCCAGGCCGTCCGGGGTGAAGCTGATCACCCGGTCGCCGTCGCGCACGATGTAGTCGTCGCGCTCCAACCGCCCGATCATCTGCGACACCGTCGGCGCCGAGAGCTGCATCGCGCGGACGAGGTTCGCCGCGGTCATCGGCAACCCCGCCTCAAACAGCCAGAAGAGACTCTGCAGGTACTCCTCTTCCGCCTCGGTGGCGTGGTTGTCGGACACCATCGCTGATCGTACCGACCGCCCGTCGCTCCACTACGATCGCGACCGATGACGCTGCCGCTGAGCCCGCCGATCGAACCCCAGCTGGCGCGGGGCAAGAAGGAGCTGCCGCTCGGCGAGGACTGGGCCTACGAGCCGAAGTACGACGGCTTCCGGGCGATCGCGTTCGTCGACGGCGACGACGTGCACCTGCAGTCGCGCAGCGGCCGACCGCTCGCCCGCTACTTCCCCGAGCTGGTGTTCCCGCCCGGGCGCTACGTGATCGACGGCGAGATTGTCATCGACGATGACTCGGATCCCGCCCACCCCAAGCAGGACTTCGGCGCGCTGCAGAACCGACTGCACCCGGCCGAGTCGCGCGTGCGGATGCTGGCCGAGCAGACCCCGGCGCACTTCGTCGCCTTCGATGTGCTGGCGATCGACGACGAGGTGCTGATGGACAGGCCGCTGACCGAGCGCCGGGCGGCGCTGGAGGATTTGGTCTCAGCTCCGATCACGCTGACCCCGCTCAGCCGCGATCCGGCCGCCACCGAGCCGTGGTTCCGGTACGGCGAGGGGGTCGTGGCCAAGGAGCTGAGCGCGCCCTACCGCCCGGGCAAGCGCACGGGCATGGTGAAGGTCAAGCGCGTGCGGACGATCGACGCCGTGGTCGCCGGCTACCGGCCGGGCAAGGAGCCCGGCACGGTCGGCTCGCTGATGCTCGGCCTCTACGACGAGGGCGGCGAGCTGCACGTGATCGGACACTCCTCGGGGATCCGTCCCGCCGAGAAGGCGTCACTGCTGGCCAGGCTCACGCCATACGAGACGGGCGCCCGCGGTCACGGCGACCCGAGCCGGTGGAAGACCGAGAAGGAGATGGAGTGGGTCGCGCTGCGACCCGAGCTCGTCGTCGAAGTCACCTTCGACCACGCCAGCGACGGGCGCATCCGCCACGGCACGAAGATCCTCCGCTGGCGTGAGGACAAGCGCCCGCGGGAGTGCGCGCTGGCCCAGATGGACTTGTAGTGTGTGCGCCGGGAGGAGATGACGATGCGCCAGCTGACCGCGCTTGACCAGCAGTTCCTCGCGCTGGAGAACTCGCGCCACGTCGGCCATGTCGGCGGGCTGGCGATCCTCGACCCGTCCACGGCGCCCGGCGGCGAGGTGACGCTGACGGGGCTGCAGGAGCTGATCGCCGAGCGGCTCCCGCTCGTCCCACCGTTCCGCTGGCGACTGGCGAAGGTTCCGTTCGATCTCGACTACGACTACTGGATCGACGACCCCGACTTCGATCTCGATTTCCACGTGCGTGAAATCGCGCTGGCGCCGCCGGGAACGCCCGATCAGCTCTCCGAGCAGGTGGCCAGGATCTTCGCCCGCCCGCTCGACCGTGCTCGCCCGCTGTGGGAGCTCTACCTGATCCATGGCCTGCCCGAGGGCCGCGTCGCCGTGATGAGCAAGATCCACCATGCCGTGGTCGACGGCATGTCGGGGGCCGAGATCATGGGCGCCATCTACGACCTCGACGAGCAGGGGCGCGCGGCGCCGGCGCCGCTGCCGGCCGCCGTCGCGCCCGCGCCGAGTGAGCTGGCCATGCTCGGCCGCGGGTTGCTTGGCCTGCCGCGCTACCCGCTGCGGCTGCTCAGCGCGATCCCCCGCGCGCTCCCCGACGTCGACGAGGTGCCGTCGCTCGGGGCGCTGCCGGGGCTCGCGCTCGCCGGGCGCGTGGCCAAGCGGATCCAGCGCACCGCCGGCCGTCGCGAGCAGGTCATCGGCCAGAAGGGGCTCGTGCCGCCGAGGACGTCGTTCAACGGTCGCGTCTCGGCCCACCGGCGGTTCGTGTTCGGGCAGCTGTCGCTCGATCAGATGAAGCAGATCAAGAAGCAACACGGCTGCACGGTCAATGACGTCGTCGTCTCGATCTGCGCCGGGGCCGTGCGGAGCTGGTTGATCGACCATGACGAGCTTCCGGCCGATCCGCTCGTCGCGCAGATCCCGGTGTCGGTGCGCAAGCCAGACCAGCAGGGCACCTACGGCAACCGGATCCTGCTGATGACCGCGCCGTTGTTCACCGACGAGCCCGATCCGGTGACCAGGCTGGAGCGCACCCACGAGGCGCTCGCCGAGATGAAGGTGCGCCATCGCGCGCTTCCCGCCGAGCTGCTGCAGGACGCCAACCAGTTCATCCCGCCGGCGGTGTTCGCGCGCGCCGCGCGGCTGTCGTTCGGGCTCAGCTCGAGCGCCCGCGGACGCCCGATGTGGAACCTCGTCATCTCCAACGTGCCCGGGCCGCAGTTCCCCATCTATCTCGCTGGGGCACGGTTGGAGGCGAACTACCCGATCTCGGTGATCACCGACGGGATGGGCCTGAACATCACCGTGATGAGCTACCGCGGAAGCATGGACTTCGGGATCGTCGCCGACCGCGAGCAGATGCCCGACCTGTGGCGGCTGATGGATCGCCTCAGGGAGGCGGTCGACGAGCTGCTGCCGCCGGCGGAGCGCTCACCGGCGCTGCCGGCTCCGGAGCCGGACCCAGCTCGCCAGGCGTGAGCGCGGGATCGATCGCCGGCGTTCCGTTCGCCGGCGGTTTCAGCGCCGAGCGGATCGCCTCGGGCAGGTCCAAGGGCATCGGGAAGACGATCGTCGAGTTCTGCCCGCCCCCGATCTCCCGCAACGTCTGCAGGTAGCGCAGCTGAATCGTCACCGGGTTGCGGGCGATCACGTCGGCCGCCTCGGCCAGCTTGGCCGCTGCTTGGGACTCGCCCTCGGCGTTGATGATCTTCGCGCGGCGCTCACGCTCAGCCTCGGCCTGCCGCGCGATCGCGTGCTGCATCCGCTCGGGGATCTCGACGTCCTTGATCTCGACCATCGTCACCTTGATCCCCCACGGCTCCGTCTGCGTGTCGATGATCTGCTGGAGGCTGTCGTTCAGGCGTTCGCGCTCGGACAGGAGGGTGTCGAGGTCGGCGCCGCCGAGCACCGAGCGCAGCGTCGTCTGGGCGATCTGCAGCGTTGCGGCGGAGAAGTTCTCGACCTCGGTGACCGCGAGGTTTGGATTGACGATGCGGTAGTAGGCGACCGCGGTGACGCGAGCCGGGACGTTGTCTCGGGTGATGATGTCCTGCGGGGGCACGGTGAGCGTCACGGTGCGGAGGCTCACCCGCACCATCCGGTCGAGCGGCGGCAGCAGCATCACGAGGCCCGGCCCGCGCTGGTCCATCAGCCGACCGAGCCGGAAGACGACGCCGCGCTCGTACTCGCGCAGCACGCGGACCGAGGCGGCCATCGCCGTGACCGCGATCGCGGCGATCACGCAGAGGATCACGATGATCGCCGTGATCACCGCACTTGCTCCCACTCCTCGGCCTTGCGCACCGCCAGCGTCAGGCCGGTGAGGCGCTCGACGACGACGTGATCGCCCTCGTGCAGCTCCTCGTCGGACTCGTCGAGCCACGAGTGATGGGCCCGCCACAGGGCGCCGTCGACCTGTACACGTCCCGCCGTATCGCTCCACGTGCGAACGACACCGGTGCGGCCGATCAGACCCTCGGCGCCGGTCTTGATCCGCCGCCCACGCACGGCGACGCCGCGGCGCAGCACGAGACCGAGCGCGACGGTGGCCGAGATCGTCAATACCAGCGCCGTGATCACGCCGAGCAGGAGGCCGCCGCCGAGGCCGCTGACAGCCAGCACCGACCCGGCCGCGAGCGCGACAACGCCGGGTCCGCCAAGCATCCCGAGCGACGGGACGTGGGTCTCGACGATGATCACGATCGCGCCGAGCGTCAGCAGAGCGATACCAAGCGCGGTCATCCCATGCTCAAGATACGCCTCTCGGGAGGGTGGGGCGACCGATCAGACCTGGCAGCGCGGGCACCAGTAGGTGGTGCGGGAGCCGATCGTGGCGCGCTCCAGCGCCTCCCCGTCGCGCGGACAGCGCCCGCCGCGACCGCGAGCGCGGGCGAACCGCCCGGTGTGGGCGCCGCCGTGGGCGATGGCCGAGCGGATCGAGGCGCGCAGCGCGCGCCGCAGGGTGTCGAGCTCGGCCTCGGTGAGCGAGCCGGTCCGGCGCCCGGGCGCGATCCGTGCCTGCCACAGCGCCTCGTCGGCGAGCAGGTTGCCGACACCGGCGATCTGGCTCTGGTCGAGGAGACGCGCCTTCACGGGCGTGTTCCCGGCGCCGATCCGGCGGCGGAACTGCGAGCGCGTGACCTCGGCGGCGTCGGGCCCGAGGCGCTCCGGGTCGGGGTTCAGTACGGCCCGGCCGAGGCGGCGCTTGTCGCGCAGGACGAGTCGCGACCCGTCGTCGAACTCGACGGTGAACCGATCCCACCGCGACGGGCCGTCATCGGGGTCGATCAGCATCCGCCCGGCCATGCCGAGGTGCAGCCCGAGCGTTGGTCCCTCGTCGGTCTCCAACCACAGCAGCTTCCCGCGGCGCTCGGCCGCCGCGAACCGGTGGCCGCGCAGCGCGCCGGCGATCTCGCCGGGCTGATGGGGCCGGGTCACGTAGGTGTCGCGGTCGTCGACGGCGGCGATCCGCCGGCCGAGCACGCGCTCCAGCGTCTGCCGAGCGAGCTCGACCTCGGGGAGCTCCGGCATGGGGGGCTACTCCTTGCGGGCCTTACTCGGCTGAACGCGCCTGGCCTCGCCGGGCATCTTGCGGAAGTTGGGCGGCCAGGGGGCGTCGGGCAGCCCGGCGTCCTCGTCGCGCTGGGCGAGCGCCAGCAGCCCGGTCAGCGAGCCGGCGTGCGCGTCGATCTCGGCGCTCGGGTCGCCGAGCTCCGACAGCCGCGCGGGGACGGTGTCGATTCGCAACTCGGCGGGCTCGACGTCCGGGACCTCCTCCCAGCGCAGCGGTGCTGACACCCGGGCATCGGGCGTGGGCCGCACGCTGTAGGCCGAGGCGACCGTGCGATCGCGGGCGTTCTGGTTGTAGTCGATGAACACCCGGCCGTGGCGCTCCTCCTTCCACCAGCTGCTCGTCGCGCGCTCGGGCGCGCGCCGCTCCACCTCGCGGGCCAGGGCGACCGCCGCGCGGCGAACGGCGATGAAGTCGTGCTCGGGGTGAAGGCGGGCGTAGACGTGTATGCCGCGCGAGCCGCTCGTCTTGGGAAAGCCGGTGAGGCCGTGCTCGGTGAGGATCTCGTTCACCGTCATCGCCACCCGGCGCACGTCGTCCCACGCCGTCTCGGGCGATGGGTCGAGATCGACGCGCAGCTCGTCGGGGTGATCGAGGTCCGGGAGCCGCGCCTGCCAGGGATTCCAGTCGATCACGCCGAGCTGGACGCCCCACACGAGATGGGCCGCGTCGTTCGGAAGGAGCTCGCGGGCGGTGCGCCCGCTCGGGAACGTGACGGTGGTCGTCTGCAGCCACTCGGGAGCGCTGTCGGGGATCCGCTTCTGGAAGAACGGAGGCTCGGCGGCGCCGTTCACGAACCGCTTCAGCACGGTCGGGCGATCGCGCAGGTGGTTCAGCGCCGCGTCGGCGATGGCGAGGTAGTACTCGATCAGATCGAGCTTGGTGACGCCGAGCCCGGGAAAGAACACCTTGCCCGGGTTGGAGATCCGCACCTCGTGGCCGGCGACGTCGATGGTCGTGTGCTCGCTCACCAGCTGAAAGGATGCCTGCTCGTGACGATTAGGGGCATCCCAACGGCCGTGCTGCTCGCCCCCGACGCGTTCAAGGGCACGTTCACCGCGGTCGCGGTGGCGGCGGCGATCGCGCGCGGGGTGCGCTCGGCGGGCCGAGGAGTCGACCTCTGCCCGGTCGCCGACGGCGGTGAGGGCACGGCGGCGGCGCTGAGCGCTTCGCTCGGTCTCCAGACATACACGGCGGACACCGAGGACCCGCTCGGGCGGCCGTTGACGGCGTCGCTGGCGCTCGGGGACGGCGTCGCCGCGATCGACGTGGCGGCGGCGAGCGGCCTTGGGCTCGTGGCCGGGCGCGACCGCGACGCCTTCGCGGCGAGCACCGCTGGGACAGGCCGGTTGATCCTCGCCGCGGCCGCCTTGGGCGCGCGCACGATCTACCTCGGTGCGGGGGGCAGCGCCACCACCGACGGCGGCGCCGGGGCCGTCGGGGCGATCGCCGCCGGCGGGGGGCTGCGCGGCGCCGAGCTGATTGTGTTGTGCGACGTGCGAACCCCGTTCGAGGACGCCGCCCGCGTGTTCGGGCCGCAGAAGGGCGCCTCCCCCGACGACGTGCGGCGGTTGAACGCGCGGCTCGGCGCCCAGGCGCGCCGCCTGGAGCGCGACCCTCGCGGGCGGCCGATGACCGGCGCGGCCGGGGGACTGGCCGGCGGGTTGTGGGCGGCCCTCGATGCCAGGCTCGTCGCCGGGGCCGGCTTCGTCCTCGACGCCGTCGGATTCGACGCGCGAATGCGCGCGGCCCGCGCGGTCGTCACCGGGGAGGGGCGGCTCGATCAGCAGAGCCTGGCCGGCAAGGTCGTCTCCGAGGTCGCCACGCGCGCGCGTCAGGGGGGCGTGCCGTGCCACGCGATCGTCGGGTCACGCGAGCTCGACGCGTTCGGCGCGCGGATGCTCGACCTGGAGTCGGTGCTGGAGGCGAGCACCGAGGCCGAGCTGGAGCGGGCCGGCCGGCTCATTGCGGAGTCGCTCTAGCACCACGTCCCGGAAGGAACCGCGCCGCTCAGCGTCCTCTTCTACAGACACACGACCGTAGGAGTTACCTTCGATGATCACACACAGCCGGGCGCTCGCCGGCGCCGTCGTCGGCGTCGCGCTGCTGATAGCCGGATGCGGCAGCAGCGCCAGCACGAGCAGCCACGCAGCATCTGAAACGAGCAGTACCTCGCACGCCACCACGGCGTCTCTCACGATCGGCACCGCCAGCGGCGCCGACGGCACCTATCTGACGGGGGCGGGGGGCCGCGCCCTGTACCTGTGGGACGGCGACCACGGCATGTCCTCGTCGTGCTCGGGCGCGTGCGCGTCGGCGTGGCCTCCGCTCACCACGACCGCCACGCCGGCCGCCTCGGGCGGCGTCACGGCGTCTCAGTTGAGCACGATCAACCGCTCCGGTGGCGCCAAGCAAGTCACCTACGACGGCCATCCGCTCTACTACTTCAGCGGCGACTCCAGCTCGGGCCAGACCATGGGCCAGGGCAGTAACGCCTTCGGCGCGCACTGGTGGCTGGTGGCGAAGTCGGGCACGGCGATCAGCAAGACGTCATCCGGCGGCGGCGCAGCGAGCCCGGGCGGCGGCACGACAAGCTCGTCCTCCGGCTACAGCTACGGATAACGCTTACGGCACGGGGGAATCGGCGCTTGCCGATTCCCCCGGCTCGATCGGCGGGGAGGCGGTCTTATGATCGTCGGGCGGGTCGGAGTGGGCGGGGAGCTCGCCGGCGGCGACCTGCTCGGGCATCAGGCAGACGCGGCAGAAGTCCTCGCCGAACGGCGTGAGGTGGATGCTGCGCCTGACCACCTTGGCCTGCGAGACGGAGTGGATCGCGTCGAGCACCTCGGGCTGCGCCTCCAGCACCTGGTACTTCATGTGGTCGCGCAGCGTCTCGCGCGAGAACCAGATCAGCCCCAGGCGGAAGAGGTTGTTCAGGTAGGACGGGACTCGGTCGACGTAGCGGACGCCGGCGCGCGCCCCGATCATCGAGATTCCGGGTGCGATCAGCCGCGAGCGCAACATCCCGAGCGGGCCGCCGGTGCGGACGTCGACCGCCGCCTGCGGCCCGTCGAGCAGCAGCAGCCGCAGGATCCGACCCTCGTCGGGGGCCAGCTCGGAGAGGATCCGCTCGTAGGCGGGGTGGGCCTCGATCTCGAAGCGCACGTCGCGGGACTTGCGCAGCAGCGCCTCGCCCTCGTCGCGGAGCGTCCGGTCTGAGACGTGGCCGTTGCCGGGGTCGTGGTCGTCGCGGCGCGGGGGGCGCTGCGTGCCGACGACGGCGGCGACATCGTGGACCGCGCGGCGGGCCACATCGCCGGCCGGGCCGCTGTTCACCCGCTGGCCGACATCGGTGGAGTTGATCAGGCCGCGCACCAGGTCCTCCGTGCCGTGTTGGACGTCGCGGGCCAGCCGCACGGCCTGCCGCGGCGAGATGGCCGCCTCGGCCACGCGCCGCGCCGTGTGGAGGTAGGTGCCGAGCGCCCAGCCGCTCGTGCGCCAGGCGGCGGACGCGGCGATCCGGGCCAGGCCGGGGAGCGCGTCGAGTCCGTCCGGGCCCTCGGGGTCGTCGTCAGCCACGGTCACGTTCCGAAGATCAGGAGGTGGATGATCCCACCCGCGAAGCCCATCACCGCGCCGTGGAGGTACAGCATCCACTCATCTTCCTTGATCGCCGAGCGCAGCATCTCGACGAAGTCGCGCGAGGGCATCTCCCGCGTGCGTCGCTCGATCAGCGAGCGCATCCGCTCGCCCTGCTGGCGGCTGAAGGCGGGGTCCTGGAACCCCTTCAGCGTGTGACCGGCGGTCTCGATCGCGAACGACTCGCGAATCGTGTCGTACTCGCGGGCGCCGATCGCCACCCGGACGGCGGCGCGGGCTGGCCCGATGGCGCGGTCGATCGCCGGGCCCATCGCCTCCTCCAGCATCTGCCGGGTGCGATCTCCGCGCGGGCCGTAGAGCAGGAAGTTCCCGATGTTCTCCAGCGTGACCACCTCGTCGGCGATGATCCGCGCGTACACGCTGGCGACCTCGTCCTGGCGGCGCAGGAACAGGCCATGAAGCTTCAGCGGCCCGATCTTGCGCGGCTCCACCGGCTCGAAGATCACGTACATCCCGAGCAGGTTCGTCGTCCAGCCGACGAACACCCCGAGGAGCGGCAGCAGCCACCAGTCGGTGACGAAGTGGGTGATGATCGCGACCGGGATCCCGAACAGGAACCCGAACAGGAACCCGAAGTTCACCATCAGCCGCAGTTCCTTCTTGCCGATGTCCTTGAAGATCCGGTTGACCAGCGCGGGGTTCTTCTCGAAGTGGTCGATCACCATCAGCTTCGGGTCGAGCAGCTGGTCGATGTATTCCCCGATCTCGTCGGTGATCTGGTGGACGATGTCGGGTAGTTGCTCCTGGACGCGCACGTAAACGGCCTGCCTCATCCGGGGGGGGAGGTTGTGCCACAACTCGGGTTGCTCGCGGCGCATCGTGCGGTCGACGATCGCCGGGACCTCGGGCTCGAACAGCGAGACGATGTGCTCGGCCATCTTGTCGGGCTCCAGCTCCTGAAAGAACTCGGACGGGGTGCCGAGCTTGGCGATCGCCTTGTCGACCGAGATGCTGCCCATCTTGGCGGCGCGCGCGGGCACGATCCCCTGCCAGCCGACGGCGCCCTCCATCCAGCCGGGGATCTCCTGGAGCTTGCGCGGTAGCAGCGTGGCCGCCTCCAGCAGGCCCGGCACGCGCACGCCGTAGAAGCGCACCGGGTTGAACAGCATGATCAGCCCCGTCCAGTTGATCAACCATCCGATCGCCCCCGTGAAGAAGGGGATCGAGACCAGCCGTACCCACTCAGAAGTGCTCACCTCTACACCTGTCTCCCGCTGGTCACGGCACGCCGCCCTGACCAGCGGGCACCCTACATGAGTGTGACGTTGGGGTGCGAGCGTGCCGTTAGGGCCCGCGCGGGTCCTTAGTGGGCGAAGGCCTTGCGCTTCTCGGTGTCGGGGCTCGGCAGCGGCGATGACAACGACTCCAGGAACGCCGTGTGCTTGTGCAGGTGTTCCAGCAGCAGGTCGGCCATCTCGTGGTTCATCCCCGCCCGCACGACAATTCTCAGCACGTTCAGATCCTGGCGGTTCTCCGGGAATGAGTAGGCGGGCACGAGCCAGCCGCTCTGGCGCAGCCGGTCGGAGACGTCGAACACGGTGTAGTTCGTCACGTCAGGCTTCAGCGTGAACGCGAACACCGGCAGCTCATTGCCCTCGGAGATCAGCTCGTACGGTCCGATCTCGGCGATCCCTTCTGATAAATGGACGGCGACGTCCTGCGCGTTCTGCAGCACTCGCCGGTAGCCCTCGCGGCCGAGGCTGGCGAACATGAAGTACTGGGCGATGACCTCGCTCCCGGGTCGCGAGAAGTTCAACGCGAACGTCGGCATGTGCCCGCCGAGGTAGTTCACGTCGAAGATCAGGTCCTTCGGCAGGGCCGCTTCGTCGCGCCAGACGGCCCACCCGACGCCGGGGTAGACGAGGCCGTACTTGTGCCCGGAGGCGTTGATCGACTGCACGCGCGCAATCCGGAAGTCCCACTCCAGGTCGGGCTGCAGGAACGGCGCGACGAACCCGCCGGAGGCGCCGTCGACGTGCATCGGCACGTAGCATCCGGTGTCCGCTTCGAGTGTGTCGAGCGCGGCGGCGATCTCCTTGACGGGCTCGTAGCTGCCGTCGAACGTGGAGCCGAGCACGGCGACCACGCCGATCGTGTTCTCGTCGCACGCGGCAGCGGCCTGCTCGGGCATCAGGTGGTAGCGGTCGCCCTCCATCGGCACGAGCTTCGGCTCGACGTCCCAGTAGCGCATGAACTTCTCCCAGCAGACCTGGACGTTGGTGCCCGTCACCAGGTTCGGCTTATCGGTCGACTTGCCAGCCGCCTTCATCCGCTCGCGCCAGCGCCACTTCAGCGCCAGCCCGGCCAGCATCGCCGCCTCGCTGGAGCCGGTCGTCGAGCAGCCGGTGGCGTTGTCGGAGGCGGGCGAGTTCCACAGGTTGGCCAGGATGTTCACGCACCGCGCCTCGATGTTGGCCGTCTCCGGATACTCGTCCTTGTCGATCATGTTCTTGTCGGCCGTGTCGGCCATCAGCTTGGCCGCCATCGACGGCATCCAGGTGGTGACGAACGTGGCCAGGTTCAGCCGGGCCTGGCCGTCGAGCAGCAGTTCGGAGGAGATCAGCTCGTACGCCGCCGACTCGGTCATGCCGGAGTCGCGCAGCGCATGCATCGGCAGCCGCAGCTCGTGCTCGTGGTGGATGGGGGCGCCGTGGACCGGGTAGTGGGGGCGCCCCGGCTTCTTCGCGCTCAGCGGCATCTCGTTCTCCTTGATGGGGTTAGGCGGATCATCGCGCACCGTCGCGGTGACGGAGCCGCCCGCCACGCTGCTAGGTTCGGCAGGCGATGCAGGTCGTGGTCGACAACCGAGAGGGGGCGGACCCGCGCTTCGTCGGTGATCTCCGCGCCGCCTTGCTCGACGCCGGCTGCAAGGTGGAGATGCGCGACCCGTTGCCGCAATCGGTGCTCGACACGACCGTTCATTTCATCGTCGAGGGCGTGGCCGTCCGGGTTCCGCAGGAGACCGAGCGCGACGACCTCGACGTTGTCGTCTCCGCCGTGCGCGCGGCGCTGGCGCGCCGGGGCGAGCATCAGCGCTTCCGGGCGGTGCCGGTCTATCGCGGCGAGACGAACCAGGTGCTCACCTGGGTGGACGTGTTCGACTGAAGTGGGGCGCTACCGCTCGGGCGGCTCGTGGCCCGGGGGCGGCTGGCAGCCGAGCTCGACTAGGTGGCGGGCGAAGGCGAGGCGGTCGCGGTCGGGGAAGAACGGATCGTTGCCGTCGCGCAGCAGCACGCCGACCCGCTCCAGTTCGAACAGCAGCGCGAGCTTGCCCGGCGGATCGTCCCACTCCTCGGTGTCGTAGCGCCCGACCCACGCGGCGAGCGCGGCCAACGCCTCGACCTGGACCTGGTCCTCCCACCAGGCCGAGCGGATCGGCAGCCGATAGCGGGCGCGCAGCGCGCAGACATCGCTCCACAGCTGCTCAAACCACAGCCATCGCTCGCGCGGGTAGAGCCCGCCCCACCACAGCGGCCAGCGCCGCTGCGCTTCTGGAGCATCGCCCCAGGGGCCGCCGTTGTGAAAACCCTCTTCGCCGGGCTCGTTCCAGCTCATCGTTGCTCCTTTGCTTGTGTCGGGGTGCCCAGCCGGCGCAGCCGCCGGTCGGTGAACCACATCCGCAGCCGCACCTGTACCGGCGCCAGGCGGCCGTACAGCAGCAGCGCGTGCCCGTCGGGCAGCTGGCGCAGCGCCTCGGCGGCGATCAGCGGACGGCGCCGGCGCGAACCGCTGGAGCGTGTGGTGCCGCCCGCGCCGGTGGTGCGGGTGTGCTCGCGCGCCTCCTCCTCGCCGACGAGCCCGGAGAAGTAGCGCAGCGTCTCCAGGTCGGCCACCCCGGGCAGCAGCATCCGGGCGCGGTGGGCGTTCACGACCGTCTCGGCCTGCTTGGCGTAGCGGCTGCGCGCCTGGGCGAGGTCGTGGAAGATCGAGACGAGCTGGATGTTGTGGCTCGGCGCCGTCGAGGCGATCTCGGCCAGGTTCGGCAGCGGCGCGACGTTGCCCGCCTCGTCGAGGCACAGCAGCAGCGGCAGCTTCAGCCGCCCGCCGTTGGCGTTGGCGCGCTCGTACGCCCGGTCGACCACCTCTGAGACGAGCGCCAGGAAGATGGGACGCAGCAGCTTCGATGCCTTGGCGTCGCCGATCAGGTACAGGGTCGCCGCCTCGTCGAGGATCCGATCGGCGGTGATCTGGCACGACCGCGCCGAGCGCGCGACGCGAGTGAACCGGTAGGCCCGCAGCAGTCCCTGCGCCGTCGCCTCGATCGACGAGCGGGTGCGGTCGGCCTGGGCCTCGAAGGCGCGGACGGCGTCGTAGGCAGCGTGGGCGTCGGCCAGCTGCTGCTCGTCGTCGCCGGCGCGCCCCGTCAGCTCGGCGAGGGCCTCGTCGAGCTCGCGCAGGCCCTGGCCGTAGGCCCAGCGCACGACGCGATCGATCGGCGCGCCGGTCCCGGCCGCGGCATACAGAAGCGGTGCCAGCCGCTGCTCGGCGGCGATCGCCCAGAAATCGCCGCCCTCGACGCCCTTCTGGTCGAGCTCGCCGGCGGCGGCCATCCGCCACGCCACCTCCAGCGCGCCGTCCCAGGTGCGCGCCCCGCCGAGCGGCGACCAGGTGTGCGACTCGACGCCGGCCAGCGCGAACGGATCGAACACGAGCACCGTCCCCAGCGCGCGCCGCCGTACGATCGTCGCGCCGAGCAGGTCGGTCTTGATCGAGGAGGCCACCGCCGGCCCCTCCCACTCCAGCAGGGCCGGGATCGCCAAACCGGCCGACTTGCCCGACTGGGGCGGGCCGAAGGCGACGAGCGCGTGGCGCTGCTCGGCGTACAGCGTCCGTCTGCCGGCGCGGCCGAGCACGAGGCGGCCGGTAGCGCCGGAGGAGCGACCCCGGCCCCCGAGCGCGCGGAGCTCGCCGCGCGAGGCCCACCGCGCTCCCGGGTCGCGGCCGCGCACCAGCGAGGACAGGCCCGCCCGCTGCGCCGCCGTCATCACCAGCGCCGTCGCCGCCGCCACCAGCGCCAGCGCGCCGTAGCACCCGGCCGCCCCCGGGAGCTCGGCGCGAGCGGCTCCTCGCCATGCTGCGGCGGGGTCAGAGAGGTGCGACGGCAGGCTGGTGAGCACGCCGAGCACGCCGCCGAGGCCCCCGGCCGCCGGCCAGCCCCGCCCGAACAGCGTGCCGGCCACGCCGCCCCACAGCCATACGAGCAGCCCCAGCGCGGTCACCGCGCCGATCACGGCCAGGACGACGGCATCGGACGGCCCGCCGGTCCGGTCGCGGCTCATCGCCGGCGCGCTCCCGCGCGGGCGGAGGTCCGCATGCCGGTGTCGGTGTTCGTCAGCTCGGCCTCGAACCGCGAGCGGTAGTGCTGGACGACGAACGACCGTGAGCCGACGCGCCACAGCGCCTGGCCGGTTGAGAGCATCGACAGCAGGCGCGACTCGGTTTCGGACAGACCGAGCAGCTCGCGCGTCACGGGCACCTGGCTCTCGTCCTGGTGGTAGACAATTCTCGTCGAGGCGTCGGCGATCAGTCCCTCGGCGATCCGGGCGGCGCGCGAGCCCGAGTCGCCCGCGGCCTGCAGATCGGCCAGCTTGTGCAGCACGACGAGGTTCATCACCCCGTACTGGCGGGCGAGCTTGAAGTTCGACTGGAACCACTCGCC
>DASZLC010000156.1:0-1801 GCA_035552615.1 Solirubrobacteraceae bacterium | reverse complement strand
CTGGTTCGCGCCGACGCTGTTCACCGACGTCTCACCCGCCCACCGGATCGCCGTCGAGGAGATCTTCGGCCCGGTCGTGAGCGTGCTCAGCTTCCGCACCCAGGCCGAGGCGATCGAGAAGGCGAACAACTCGCGCTACGGTCTGGCGGCCGGGATCTGGACCGACAAGGGCGCCAAGGCGTTCGAGGTCGCCAGCCAGCTGCAGGCGGGCGTCGTGTGGCAGAACACGTACAACCACTTCGACCCGACGGCCGCGTTCGGTGGCTACAAGGAGTCGGGCTTCGGGCGCGAGGGTGGCCCCGCGGGGTTGCGTCCGTACCTGAGGGTGGTGGCGTGAGCCGGCTCGAGGTGCGCAAGACGTACAAGCTGTGGATCGGCGGCGCGTTCGTCCGCAGCGAGTCCGGCCGGTACGACAAGGCCGGCGCCACCAACATCCCGCGCGGCTCGCGCAAGGACGTGCGCGATGCAGTCGCGGCCGCACGCAAGGCGGCGGGGCCGTGGGCGGCCCGGACGGCGTACAACCGCGGGCAGATCCTGTACCGCGCCGCCGAGGCGCTCGAATCCGACGCGCTCCGCTTCGACCGCGGAGAGGTCGACGAGGCCGTCGACCTGCTGATCCACTACGCCGGCTGGACGGACAAGCTCCACGCCGTGCTCGGCGGCGTCAACCCGGTTGCGGCGCCGTTCCTCTCGTTCAGCGTCCCCGAGCCGACCGGTGTCGTCGGCGTGATCGCCCCCGACGCACCGTCGCTGCTCGGGCTCGTGAGGGAGATCGCGCCGGCGCTCGCGGCGGGAAACACGGTCGTGGCGGTGCTGTCCGAATCGGAGCCGTTGGCGGGGCTCGATCTGGCCGAGGTGCTCGGCGTCTCCGACATTCCGGCCGGCGTGGTGAACCTGCTGTCGGGCCGCCGGCAAGAGCTGGCGATCGCGCTGGGGGCGCATCGCGACGTCAACGCTGTGATCGACGGCGCGCTCGTCGGGGCGGAGCTCGACAAGCTCGGCGCCGAGACGATCAAACGGGTCCGGCACTGGGACGGCTCTGAGAGCCCGATCACGCGGCTCGAAGCGCTCACCGAGCTGAAGACGGCCTGGCACCCGATCGGCGCGTAGCTCGATAGCCGAGGTCGTGACCGCCCCGAGGCGTCGGTCCAGCTACCGCGCAGACATCCAAGGTCTGCGTGCCGTCGCGGTGCTGGCGGTGGTCGCCGATCACCTGGCGGGCTGGCCGCACGGCGCCTTCGTCGGCGTGGATGTCTTCTTTGTGATCTCCGGCTACCTGATCACCGGGATCCTGTTGCGCGAGTTCGAGCAGCGGCACACGATCTCGTTCACCGGCTTCTATGCCAGGCGGATCAAGCGGATCCTGCCCGCCGGCCTGTTCGTGATCGGCGCGACCCTGCTCGCGACCCGGGTGCTCGCGGGAATCGACCGCTACCACTTCGCCGCCAAGGACGCGATCTCGGCAGTGCTGTTCGTCGCCAACTGGCACTTCGCCGCGACCGGCGTCAACTACTTCAATCAATCGCTGCCGCCGTCCCCGCTTCAGCACTACTGGTCGCTGTCGGTAGAGGAGCAGTTCTACTTCGTGTGGCCCTGGCTGCTGCTGGGAGTGCTGCTGATCGGCATGCGCCTGCGGTGGTGGCGACGCGAGCACACGCGCCTGGTCGCCGGCGTCGCGGTGACGGCGCTATCTGCCCTCTCGCTTGCATGGGCGTTCCACGAGACCGCCGCCAATCCGACCGCGGCCTACTTCTCCACGTTCGTGCGGGCCTGGGAGCTCGGCTTGGGAGCGTTCGTCGCG
>DASZLC010000155.1:0-7396 GCA_035552615.1 Solirubrobacteraceae bacterium | reverse complement strand
CGCCGACGCGGCAATCCGCGCGTTGGCGCCGATCGGCGAGGACCAGCCGGTCCTGGAGAACGGGATCGTGAGGGTGGCGGTCGCCCAGCGCAGCGGAACGATCGTCGAGGCCGTGAAGCGCCTCAGCGAGGCGGGCGTGGGGGTCGACGACCTCACCCTTCGCCGTCCGACGCTCGACGACGTGTTCCTGACGCTCACCGGCCACGCCGCCGAGGAGTCCCCCGCGGACCCGGCCCAAGGGGGCACGCCGTGAGGCGGCTCGTCTCCGACACTCTGATCATCGCCGAGCGCAACCTCGTGCGGCTCCCGCGCTCGCCCGACCTGCTGCTCGCCTTCACCGTCCAGCCGATCATGTTCGTGCTGCTGTTCCGCTACGTGTTCGGCGGCGCGATCCACACCCGCTACCCGAACTACGGCGACTATCTGATCCCCGGGATCATCATCCAGAACATCGCCTTCGGCGGGTTCGTCACCGCGCTCGGCCTCAACGAGGACGTGCACAAGGGCCTGATCGACCGCTTCCGCTCGTTGCCGATGGCCCGGCCTGCGGTGCTCGCCGGGCGCACGTTGGCCGACGTCGTCACGAACACGCTGTCGATGGCCGTGCTCGTGGTCACCGGTCTGATCATCGGCTTCTCGTTTAACACAACGTTCCCCGACGCGGTGCTCGGCGTCGTGCTGCTGGTGTTGTTCGGCTACGCCTTCTCGTGGGTGTTCGCGTTCGTGGGCCTGATGGTCTCCTCGCCCGAGTCGGCCAACTCGCTCGGATTTATCGCCGTCTTTCCGCTCACCTTCGTCTCCTCCGCGTTCGTCCCCGTGCAGACGTTCCCATCCGTACTGCGCGCGTTCGCCAAGGTGAACCCGTTCACGATCCTCGTGAACGCGATGCGCCACCTGTGGGAGAACAACGCCGTGCCCGTTCCCGGCCACTACGTGTGGGAAGCGTTCGTGTGGACGTTCGTGATCTTCGTCGTGTTCGCGCCGATCGCCGTCGCGCGCTACCGCCGCGCCGCCGGGCAGTAGCCCGCGCCACGCTACCCGCCGGCGTTGAGTAACGGGGAGCCGTCGGGCCATCCCGCGCCCGGATCGTCGTCCTCCGATGGTCGCTCGTCGATGTCAATGATCACCACCTGTTTGACGTCCCACCAGAACGCCCGGATGCACGTGTAGCCGTACTCGATTTCATCGGGCGGGGGCATGCCCGCGCCGCTCACAAGATCCCTCAGGTCCTGCTCCGCCTTGATCTTCTGTTGTAGTGTCGCCATGGCCACAGGATCGTCCAGGATCCTGCAACGACTCAAGACGCACATGTGACAATTCAGTGCCAATGTGTGTCAACTCTGCAGCGGATTGCCACCCGGGACGACCGTCTCCAGCAGCACGAGATCCTCGTCGTCGAGCTGAACGTCGCCGGCGGCCATGTTCTCCTCCAGATGCTCGACGCTGGTCGTTCCCGGGATCAGGAGGATCCGGCGATCGCGCGCCAGCAGCCACGCCAGCGCGACCTGCGAGGGCGTGACGCCGTGCTTGTCCGCCGTGGCGCTGATCGCGGGATCGGCGGCGAGCTTGCGCGGGCCGCCGGTGAACGCCGACCCGAGCGGGAAGAACGGGACGAAGGACAGGTCGCGCTCGATGCACAGCTCCAGCACGTCCTCGCCGGAGCGGTCAAGGATGCTGAAGGCGTTCTGCACCCCGGCGATGTCGGCGTGCTGCAGCGCCTCTCGGAGCGTTCCCGCGGAAACGTTGCTGACGCCGATCAGGTCGAGCTTGCCCTCGCGGCGCAGCGCGTCCAGCTCGCCGAGCTGCTCGGCCAGCGGGACGTCGGGCCCCTGCTCGCCCTCCTCCATCAGCCGCAGGTTGACCAGATCCATTCGTTCCACCTCCAGCGAGCGGAGGTTGTCCTCGACGCCGGAGCGCAGCTCGTCGGGCCGCAGGGCCGGCAGCCAGGCGCCCGTGTCGTCGCGGCGCGCGCCGACCTTCGTCACCAGCCTCAACCCCTCCGGGTAGGGGTGCAGCGTCTCGTGGATCAGCGCGTTGACGACATCCGGCCCGTAGTACTGCGAAGTGTCGATGTGGTCGACGCCGAGCGCGATGGCGCGTCGCAGCACGGCGCGAGCCGCGTCGGGATCGCGCGGCGGCCCGAACACGCCCGCGCCGGCGAGCTGCATGGCGCCGAATCCGATCCGGGCGACCGGCTTGTCTCCGAGGAAGCCTGTCTGCGTCATGGCGGTGCACTCCTGTTTCGAGTCGGGTTCCGAGTGGCTCCCACCACCATAGGACGACCCGCCGTGGCGGGAGAAGCCGGGACGGGCGGTACGCTGGCGCGATGGGGATCCAGCCGGCACGCGACGTGGGCGCGGACGACGATCCGACGCGCCCGCCCGGCCGCCCAGCGGGCGACCAACCGGTCGCCGGTCCCGCGTTCGCGCCGATCGCGCGCAGCGAGCGGCTGGCCGACCGCGTCGCCAACGCGCTGACCGAGATGATCGTGTCCGGGGACCTGGAGCCGGGCAGCAAGCTGCCGGCCGAGCGCGTGCTGTGCGAGCAGTTCGGCGTCTCGCGCCCCGTCGTCAGGGAGGCGGTGCGCTCGCTGATCGCCAAGGGGTTGCTCCGCGACAGCCCGCGGCGCGGGCATGTCGTCACAGCGCTGGGCCGTGACGCCGTCACCGAGTCACTGACGCTGTTCCTGCGCGGGCGCCGGCTGGAGTACGGCAAGCTGATGGAGGTCCGCTCGGTGATCGAGGTGGAGAACGCCGGCCGGGCCGCCGAGCGCGCCACCGACGATCAGCTGGGGGCGTTGCGCGACGCCGCGGCGGAGCTGCGCCCGGGCATGAGCCCCGAGGCGGCGGCGGTCGCCGATACGAGCTTTCATCGGGCGATCGCCACGGCCACCGGCAACGAGTTCTTCGAGCTGCTGCTCGACTCGATCCGTGACGCGCTGATCACCGCGCAGCTGCCGACGCTGGCCGAGGAGCGGATCGTGCGCGGGGCGATCCGCCACCACGCGGCGATCTTGAAGCGAATCGAGGGGGGCGATCAGGACGGCGCGCGGGAGGCGATGCGCGCGCACCTGCGCGACGCCGAGCGCGGTATGCGCGACGTCCTGCGCGGCTGACCCGACGTCCCACGGTTGCTCCACGTGGACATTGACGGGCCTCGACGACCCCCGTACGGTCTGGTCAGTTTGTCAGACCATACACGGACAGACCGGTACGTGCCGGCCGCTGAGCGGCTGAAGATCGGGCACATCACCCCGTCGAGCAACACGGTGCTCGAGCCGATGACCGAGCTCATGAGCCGGCAGCTGGAGGGGCGGGTGTCGCACCACTTCGCCCGGATCCGCGTGGCCGCGATCACGCTCGATCGCCGCCACACCGGCCAGTTCGCGGCCGCGCCGATGCTGGAGGCGGCGGAGGCGCTGGCCGATGCCGCCGTCGACGCGATCATGTGGAACGGCACCTCGGGCGGCTGGAACGGCATCGACGCCGATCGCGCGCTGTGCGCCTTGATCGCCGAGCGAACCGGAATCCCGTGCTCGACCACGACCCTGGCCCAGCTCGAGCTGTTGGAGCAGCTGGGGCTGTCCCGCTGCGCGCTGGCCCTGCCGTACACCGAGGATGTGGCCGAGCGGATCACGCGGGTGCTCTGCGGTGAGGGCCTGAAGATCGTCTCCTCCGCGTTTGGTGGGGTCAGCGACAACCGCACGTTCGCGCACGTGTCCGAGCGTCGCGTGCGCCAGCTCGCCCGCGACGCCAACTCGCCTGAGGCCGAGTGCGTGCTGATCTACTGCACCGGGCTGGCGGGCGCGCAGCTGGCCGCGGAGCTCGAGGCGGAGCTCGGCAAACCGGTGTACGACTCGGTGGCGGTGACGCTGTGGAAGGCTCTCCATCTGGTGGGGATCGAGCCACGGCTCGGCGGCTGGGGGAGCCTCTTGGGCGGCGAGATCCTCGCGCCCGCGCGCGATCGCGGCCGCGTGCCGGCGCGCGACGGCAGCCACGCCGCCGGCGGCCACGGCGAAGCATCTGGTATTACAAACTGACCATATGGCGAACCCGCGGCCTCGGATCTTGGCCGCGCGGCCATGTGGCACCGCGAGCCGCGGGCGTAGCTTCATCGACGTGCCGTCATCGACCGCGACCATCCGAGTTCCGCGCAGCGCCAAGGTATTCAGCTACGCGGCCGGGCACGCCCCCGCCGCCACGATCGCGCCGGGCGAGCGCGTGATCGTCGAGACGACCTCCGCGTTCGGCGAGTTTGACCTGAAGCCCGGCGACGACCTCAGCGGGCTGGACATCGACCGCTGCGACCCGCTGACCGGCCCGATCGCGATCGAGGGCGCGCTGCCCGGCGACGTGCTGGAGGTGCATATCGAGGAGCTGACGGTCGAGGGTCTCGGCGCCCAGGGCGTCCTGCCGGACATCGGCATCCTCGACTGGCCGAGGCTGCCGCTGGAGTTTCACGCCATCGAGGACGGCGAGATCGTCTTCCCCGGCGGCCTGCGCCTGACGGCCCGGCCGAACCTCGGCTGCCTCGGCGTCGCGCCCGCCGGCGGGCCGGTGCCGAGCGTGCTCCCCGGAGACCACGGCGGCAACATGGACACCCGCTGGGTGTGCCCGGGCTCGATCGTCGAGTTTCCCGTCTTCCATCCCGGTGCGCTGCTGTTCATGGGCGACTGCCACCAGTTGCAGGGGGATGGCGAGCTGTGCGGCGTGGCGCCGGAAACCGACGCCGTCGTCACGCTGCGCTGCTTCGTGCGCCGGGACGGCACGCCGATCAACCGGCCCCGCATCCTCACCGAGGACAGGCTGATGTTCATCGGCTCCGCGCTCACCCTAGAGGAAGCCGGGGCACTGGCGGCCCGCGACCTGCTCGGCGCGCTCGTCGCCGAGAAGGGCCTGAGCGAGGACCTGGCCTACCTGCTGCTGACGATGAAGGCCGACCTGGAGGTCTGCCAGGTCGTGAACGGCCTGCGAACCGCGCGCGTGTGCATCGACCGCGAGTTCTACGAGGGCCTGCCCGGCCCAACTGTCTGAGTCCGTGGGCGCGAGTCGCCCGATCCACCAACGACGAAATCGGGGTGATGTGAAGTGGCTGAACCGGCCGCCAAGTCAGGCCTGCGCCAACGTTCGATCGGCTTCTGGGAGTCGCTCGCGCTGTCGGTCGAGGCGATGGGACCGCTTCTCGGAGCGCTCGCCGTCGCGCCGCTGATCGCGATCAGCGCCGGGTTCTCGGCGCCGTTCATGGTGCTCGTCTGCGGCATCGCGATGGCGATCGTCGCCTACACGATCGCCCGCTTCGCCGGCAAGCTGCCGAGCGCCGCCTCGATCTACTCCTACGTCAGCCACGGCCTTGGCGAGCGCGCCGGCTTCCTGTCGACGTGGCTGTCGTTCATGTACTACGTGCTGTTCGTGCCCCAGCTGATGCTGGCCTTCGGCCTGTTCGCCCACAGCGGCCTGGAGTTCGTCTTCAACATCGACATCGCCTGGTGGATCTGCGCGATCTTCGCCGCCGGCGTGGCGCTGACGCTGTCGCTGATCGGCATCCGCATCTCGACGCGGATCGACCTCGGGCTGGCCATCATCGCCGACCTGGTGCTGTTCGCGGCGTCGCTCGCGCTGGTGCTGAACTCGCATTTCTCGCTCGCCTCGCTGACCCCGTCGCACGCGGGTGGCGGATTCACCGGGCTCTCGCTGGCGGTGGCCTCGGGCGTGCTGATCTACCTCGGTTTCGAGCAGTCGTTCACGCTCGGCGAGGAGGTCCGCGACCCGGCCGGCAACGTGCCGAAGGCGATCTTCGTCGCCCTGATCGGGGTCGGTCTGCTGCTTCTGTTCGCGACGTTCGCGATGGTCAGCGCGTTCGGCGAGCACGGGATGACCGCGCTGGCCACGGCCAACAGCACCGACGGCACCCCGTGGTGGGGGGCGCTGCATCGCGCCGGGCTCGGCACCGGCTGGCGCGACGCGCTGTCGCTGGTGATCATGACCTCGGTCCTGGGCAACATGATCGCCAGCCACAACGCCGTCGTCAGGATCCAGTACGGCATGGGGCGGGCCAACGCGCTGCCCGCGGCCTTCGGTCGCACCGGCAAGCGCCAGACCCCGTACTTCGCGATCTGCGTGCAGATCACGGTCTCGCTGCTGGTGACGCTGATCATGGGCGCGGTGTGGAACACGACGAAGGCGTTCGGGTTCCTCGGCTTCACCAACGGGCTGGCCGGCGCGGTGGCGTTCATCCTCGTGCTGCTGGCGGCGATGATCTACTTCCACAAGGTCGAGCCGGAGAAGGGGATCCTCCGCAACCTGATCATCCCGGCCGTCGGGATCGCGATCCTGATCCCCGCCGTGTATACGGCCTTCTACCCCAACCCGGGCGCGCCGCTGAAGTGGTCGCCGTACGTGATCCTGGGGTGGACGATTCTCGGCGGCATCTACCTGATCGTGCGCCACGCCCAGTCGGGTGTGGTCGATATCGACTACGACACGGCCGACGTCGGCGAGCCGCTCCTCGCCGGCGAGCCGGCGTGAGCGGTGGCCGATCTCCAAGTTGACCCGGCGGTGAGTTCACACCTGGACGGCGGACCGCTCGTGCTCGAGCGGTCCGCCGGCCTGTTGCACACGCTCGCGCCGGGGCACCCCCCGATCGCCACCGTCGACCCGGGGGCGCGAATCCGCTTCGGCACCGAGCTGAATATCGGCGACTGGCTGCACGAGGACACCGACGAGTTCGACGCCGCGATGGTCCGCCCGCCGTATCTGAACGCGGCCACCGGGCCGGTGTTCATCCGCGGCGCCGGGCCGGGCGACATGGTCGTCTGCGCGATCGAGGAGATCGAGCTGCTGAGCCCCGGGCTGACCGCGCTGATCCCCGGCCTGTCGCCCTTCCCGGACTGGATCCGCGAGCGCGAATGGGGCGTGCACGCACGTGTGGTGCCGATCAAGGACGGGCTGATCGAGCTCGGCGGACGCCGGCTCCCCGTCGAGCCGATGGTCGGGGTGATCGGCACCGCGCCGCTGATCGAGGCGGTCTCGACAGTCGACAACGGGCCGCACGGCGGCAACCTCGACGTTCAGGAGTTCACATCCGGCACGACCGTCTACCTGCCGGTGTTCGTCGACGGCGCGCTGTTCGCGCTCGGCGACTGCCACGCCCGCCAGGGCGACGGGGAGCTGTGCGGGTGCGGCGGGATCGAGTGCCGCACCTACACGACGGTCACGCTCGACCTGGCGCCGCGACCGCCCGCGATGCGCTGGCCGCGGTTCGAGACCGACACCCACATCGGTGCGGTCGCTTGCGCGCGCCCGCTGGAGGACGCCTTTCGCCTCGCCGTCCGCGAGCTGATCACCTGGATGGTCGCCGACTACGGCTTCACCGAGGAGGACGCGCTGCTGCTCCTCGG
>DASZLC010000154.1:0-4110 GCA_035552615.1 Solirubrobacteraceae bacterium | reverse complement strand
TGCGAGAAGTACAAGGCGACGAAGTTCTACACCGCGCCGACGGCGATCCGCGCCTGCATGAAGTGGGGGGCCCAGCATCCGAACAAGTTCGATCTCAGTTCGCTGAAGCTCCTGGGAAGCGTTGGTGAGCCGATCAACCCGAAGGCGTGGCTCTGGTACTACAAGGTGATCGGCGGCGAGCGGTGCCCGATCGTCGACACGTGGTGGCAGACCGAGACGGGCGCGATCATGATCACCCCGCTGCCGGGAATCACCGAGGCCAAGCCGGGCTCGGCGACGCAGCCGTTCCCGGGGATCAAGGCCGAGGTCGTGGACGAGCGTGAGGGCAAGCCGCTCGACGAGGGCCAGGGACTGTTGGTGCTCACCCGCCCGTGGCCATCGATGCTGCGCACTCTCTACAAGGACGATGAGCGGTTCATCGAGACGTACTTCAAGAAGTTCGGCAACGAGACGTATCTCGTCGGCGACGCCGCCCGCAAGGACAAGGACGGCTACTACTGGGTGATCGGCCGGATCGACGACGTCGTCAACGTCTCCGGACACCGCCTCTCGACCGCCGAGGTCGAGTCGGCGATCGTCGCCCACGACCAGGTCGCGGAGGCCGCCGTGATCGGCCAGGCCGACGAGGACACCGGCCAGTCGATCGCCGCGTTCGTGACCCTCCAAGGCGACCTGGAGGGCTCTGACGAGCTGATCGAAGCGATCCGCGGCACCGTCGCCACACGGATCGGCAAGTTCGCCCGCCCCAAGCGGATCATCTGGGCGGACGACCTCCCGAAGACCCGCTCGGGCAAGATCATGCGTCGGCTCCTGCGCGACATCGCCGAAGGCCGCGCCCTCGGCGACGTCACCACCCTCCGCGACCCGGCCGTGATGGCCCAGCTGGAGGGCAAGATCAAAGCCGAGCAGGCCGAGGAAGAGTAGGGGCGCTGATTCCGGCCCCGCAGCCCCGGCCCCCAGCGTGGACGGGGACCAGGGCTGTCTCGGCCGGGGCGTTTACTCGCCGCGGCTCAGGGAACAGCTCGACAGCGGGTACCGTCGGAGCGGAGCGTCAATGCGGCGAGTGAACGGGTTGGGAAGGTCATGGCAGGGGTCACCAATGGAATGCTGCGGCGTGAACTGAAAGACAGCTCCGCCAGTTGCACCATCGGCGCCCCGCCGGGACGGGCTTAGCGGCTCGGACGGATGTCCGAGCCGGGCGTCCAACGCTCAGCGTCTGCGCTTGCGCTTGCGCTTCGGTGTGTCGGAGCGCGTGCGTGACGGCGTGCCGGCCGCGCTCGAGTCATCGTCCGCGACGGCGACAGCCGTCCTGGCGGGCTTGACCGGCCTCTGCACCTTCTCGCGCCCGCCCCCGCCCCTGGCCGCGTCGCGCCGCTCGCGCATCTCCGCGTTCGTCGGCCACCGCTCCAGCTGCCCCGTCGCCCACGCCCTCGGCATCCCGGACGGCCAGCGACCCGTGAACAGGTAGGACAGCGCCAGCAGCCAGAAGCCCTGGACGACGGGGACCGGTGAGCCGATCGGAAACAGCACGAGCACGCCAGCGAAGATGCCCAGGTAGCCCATGAACCGGGTCAGCAGGCCGACCCGCATGGCGTTCAGCGCGATCCACACGAACCCGCCGGTCAATAGCAGCGAGGCGAACTGGGCGATCAGCGGTAGCGCCACCACCAGCCCGGACGAGGTGAGCGCGTTGGCCTGCTGGTAGGTCTCGGCGCCGTGACCGACAAAGTCGTTGGCCTTGCTGGCGATCACGACCGCATAGACGATTGCGGTGATCGCTGAGAGCCCTCCGCCGACCACGGCCAGCCAGCGGATGAAGGTCTTGATCTCGGGGTTGCGCGCCTTGGAGATCGTGTAGACGAAGTTCAGGGTAATCGCCACCGCCACGAGCCCGATGCTGTTCACACACGCCCCGATCAGGTCGACCGGAAAGCGCTTGTGCTCGGTGATCAGGTCGAGCGTCAGCTCCTCGACCTTCGTGTGAACGCCGCCGAGCTGGATGATGGCCGCGGCGACGAGCATCATGCCAGCGACGGCGGCGATCGCTGACTGGCGAAACCGGACGCGGGACTCGTACTCGAGCTGGGCCTTGGCACTCATAGCGGGCGACATGCTAGTGGGGTCCTGTTTCCGGCGGCTACGCGCGCGGGCGCAGGCCGCGCGGCGCCGCCTCGCCCTCGGAGCGCATTCGCGCCGGGACATAGGCCGGGTCGTCGGGCTCCAGCAGGCGGGAGACACGGTCTCCGACGGCCAGCACGAGATCGAGGACGGGGGAGGCGATCCGGATGGCCATCTCGATGCGGCCACGTAGGGCGGCGTTGGGAGTTCCGGCAGGCATCGCTTCACGGCCCAGTGTACGGGTCTACGGCAGACTGACGACCCGTGTCCTTCACCGCCGACCGTCCCTGCCCCGCCTGCGGCGGCCACCTGCGCGAATGGCGCTCGGTGCCGTGCTCGGAACCGGCGCTCGGCCGTCTCACGATCGCCTTGCGCCGTTGCGAGCGCTGCGGCTCGGCCGTGACCGACGGGGACCTCCCGCCCGAGCTTCACGACACGGGCGCGTACCGCCCCGGGGTGCCGCGCCTGCACCGCGCCGTGACCCCGCTGCTCCGCGCGTTCGACCGCCAGCGCCTGGCACTCCTGAAGGAGCGCGTGGCGCCGGGGGCGACGCTGCTCGACGTCGGGGCCGGTCGGGGGCGATTCGTGGCGGCGGCGGCGGCCGCCGGGTACCGCGCATCCGGGATCGAGCCTTCGCAACGCGGCGTCGACGCGGCGCGCGCGCTCGGGGCCTTCGTGCGCCGCGCCGGAGTGCAGGACGCGGAGGTGACCGCCGGTTCGCTCGACGCCGTGACGCTGTGGCACGTGCTCGAGCACCTGGAGGAGCCCGGCGCGGCGATCGCTCGGATCGGAAGCTGGATGGCGCCGGGCGGCACGCTGCTGGTCGGCGTCCCGAATCTGGCCAGCCTGCAGGCGCGGATCGGCGGCGAGCGCTGGTATCACCTCGACGTCCCGCGCCACCGCACCCACTTCACCCCTCGGGGGCTGAGCGCCCTGCTGAACGCGCACGGGCTGACCGTGCTGCGGATCCACCACGTGCTGCTGGAGCACAACCCGTTCGGGCTGTGGCAGTCGAGCGTGAACCGCGTCAGCACGACCCCCTCATACCTGTACAACCTGCTGAAGCGCAACGCGCCGTGGCGCTCGCCCGACCTGGCCATCACCCTAGCCGCCCTGCCGCTGCTGCCCGCCGCCGGACTCGTCGAGCTGAGCGCCGGGATGCGCGGCCGCGGCGGCACGATCGCCGTGCTGGCGACCCGCACCGCGCGATGAGTACCATTGTCCGTATGGAAGGAAGCGGATTCGGCGGACTGTTCGGAGATCCCGATGACCTGCAGCGGCGGCTTGGCGAGTTCGCCGAGCAGATGGCCGGCTCGCAGAAACTCGCGTGGGCCGACAACGCCATCAAGCTCGCGGTCGATCTGACCGTCGCATCGCTGCAGCGGGTCAACATCCAGGGCACCACCGATCAGCAGGCAGAGCAGCTGCGCGCGGTGATGGCCGTCGTGTTCCCCGAGGCCGTGACGCTCGTGCGCGAAGCGCGCGAAGGACTTCAGTAGCGCCCCAGACGGCTACCCGGCGAGCGCGGCCAGAACCGTGGCGTCGTGCTCGGCCGGCTTCACCTTGCGGAACACGTGCGTGACCTTGCCCGCCGGGTCGATCACGAACGTCGAGCGCTCCATGCCCATGTACGTCTTGCCGTACATCGACTTCTGCACCCACACGCCGTACGCCTCGGCCACGGCGTGCGACTCGTCTGACAGCAGCGGGAAGCCGAGCGTGAACTTCGCGTCGAACTTCGCGATCTTCTTCACCGGATCGGGCGAGACGCCGAGCACGACGGCGTCGAGCCGCTCGTAGTCGGGACGATGGTCGCGCACGCTGCACGCCTGGGTCGTGCAGCCCGGGGTGTCGGCCTTCGGGTAAAAGTAGAGAACGACGCTGCGGCCGCGCAGCCCGGACAGCGATACGTCGTTGCCGTCCTGGTCGGGGATCGTGAAGTCGGGGGCGATGTCGCCGGGTTCTGGTGCCATCCGCGCACCCTATCTCAGG
>DASZLC010000153.1:0-9621 GCA_035552615.1 Solirubrobacteraceae bacterium | reverse complement strand
TCGACTTCCTGCGCCGCAACGGCCTCGTTACCTGAAGCGGCGGCCTCGCTGACGGCGCAGCCGGAGGGTCAGGCGCCGTGACACTTCTTGTACTTCTTGCCGCTCCCGCACCAGCACGGGTCGTTGCGGCCGATCTGCTCGGCCTCGTCGACGCGGCGCTGCTCCACGGGCGGAGGCAGCGGCGGCGCCTCGCCTTCGGCGGCGATCTCGGGAGCCCCGGCCGCCGCGGCGGCCATCGCCATCGCGTTCGGTCCTGACCCGGAGCCGCCGGAGTAGCTCACGCGGCCGCCGCCGGTGGCCGAGCTGGAGCTCGGCGAGGGCCGCCGCGCGGGGACCGCCGGCGCGGCCGGTCCGCCCTCCGGGCCTTCCTGGATCTGCACCTGGACGTGGAAGATCATCTTCGCGAAGTCGTCCCAGACGCTGTGCATCAGATCTCGGAACAGCTCGAAGGCCTCGTTCTTGTAGGCGACGAGCGGGTCGAGCTGGGCGGCGCCGCGCAGCCCGATGCCCTCGCGCAGGTAGTCCATGTCGTAGAGGTGCTCCTGCCAGTGCTGGTCGATGATCTCCAGCAGCAGGTAGCGCTCCAGCGCTCGCATCAGCTCCTCTCCGAGCTCCTGCTCGCGCTCGTCGTACTTGGCGAGCAGCTCCTCCTCGATCCGCAGGGCCAGATCCTCCCGATCGACGCGGTCAGGGTCGGTGTCGGTGATCTCGTCGCTCGGGTCGTAGATCTCCTGGACCCGTTTGATCAGACCCTCGACGTCCCAGTCCTCGACGAAATCGCCCGCCGTGTACTCGTCGATCAGCCGCTGCACGAGGGTGACGAGCTCCTCCTTGGCGGCGTCGCTCATGTCGCGCCCCTCGAGGATCTCGTCGCGGTACTTGTAGATGACCTCGCGCTGCTGGTTGAGGACGTCGTCGTACTCGAGCGTGTGCTTGCGCTGCAGGAAGTACTGCTCCTCGACCTTCTTCTGGGCCTTCTCGATCTGTTTCGAGAGCATCCCAGCCTCGATCGGCTCCTCGTTGCCCTCCTCGTCGACGCCGCCGAGCTTGTCGAGGATCTTGTAGATCCGCTCGCCCGCGAACAGCCGCACGAGGTCGTCCTGCGCGGAGAGGAAGAAGCGAGACTCTCCCGGGTCGCCCTGGCGTCCCGAGCGGCCGCGGAGCTGGTTGTCGATCCGGCGCGACTCGTGGCGCTCGGTGCCGATGATGCACAGCCCGCCGGCCTCCACCACCTGCTCGCGCAGCCCCTCGATCCGCTCCTCGATCGTCGGCAGCACCTTCGCGAAGTGCTCGTCGTAGTCGGGCATCCCGGGCTGCAGGCCGAGCTTGGCGAGCTCCAGCTGCGTCAGGTGCTCGGCGTTGCCGCCGAGCTTGATGTCGACCCCGCGGCCGGCCATGTTGGTGGCGATCGTGACTGCACCGGGAGCGCCGGCCTCGGCGATGATCTCGCCCTCGCGCTCGGCGTACTCGGGCTTGGCGTTCAGCACCGTGTGCTTGATGCCCTTGTGGGTCAGCTGCCCGGAGAGGACCTCCGAGACCTCGACCGAGATCGTGCCGACGAGCACCGGCTGGCCCTTGGCGTGGCGCATCTCGATCTCCCGGCCCACCGCGCTCCACTTCCCGTCCTTGGTCTTGTAGACCTGATCGTTGCGGTCGGCGCGGACCATCGGGCGGTTCGTCGGGACCTGCACGACCGGCAGCTCGTAGATCTTCATGAACTCGGTCGCCTCGGTCAGCGCCGTGCCGGTCATCCCGGCGAGCTTGTCGTACATGCGGAAGTAGTTCTGCAGCGTGACGGTGGCGAGTGTCTGGTTCTCCTCCTGGACGCGCACGCCCTCCTTCGCCTCGACGGCCTGGTGCAGGCCCTCGGACCAGCGCCGGCCCTCCAGGATCCGCCCCGTGTGCTCGTCGATGATCTTCACCTCGCCGTCGATCACCGCGTAGTCGACGTCGCGCTTGAACAGCGACTCGGCCTTCAGCGACTGATGGAGGTGGTTCACGAGGTGACCGTTCTCGGCCCGGTAGAGGTGGTCGATGCGCAGGAACCGTTCGGCCTTGGCGACGCCCTTCTCGGTCACCGACACGGTCTTGTGCTTCTCCTCGATCTCGTAATCGAAGTCGGCGACGAACGCCTTGCGCTCCTGGGGCAGGAGGCCATCGGGCGTCTTGCCCGGCACCATCGTCGGGGCCAGCTTGGCAAATTTTCCATACCAGTCGGCGGCCTGCTCGGGCGCGCCGGAGATGATCAGCGGCGTGCGGGCCTCGTCGATCAGGATGTTGTCGACCTCGTCGACGATGGCGAAGGTGTGGTAGTGGGAGCTGCCGTCCTCGGGCTTCGAACGCCCCCCGTGCTGAACCTTCTCCTCCAGCGACTTGGCCATGTTGTCGCGGAGGTAGTCAAAGCCAAACTCGGAGTTCGTGCCGTACGTCACGTCCGCCGCGTAGGCGCCGCGCTTCTCCTCGTACGGCTGCATGTTCTGCAGCACGCCGACGGTCACGCCGAGCATGTCGTAGATCGGCTTCATCCACATGGCGTCGCGCCGGGCCAGGTAGTCGTTGACGGTGACGACGTGCACGCCGCGGCCGCCGAGCGAGTTCAGCACCACGGCCAGCGTCCCGGTCAGGGTCTTGCCCTCCCCGGTCTTCATCTCGGCGATCGCGCCGTCGTGGAGGACCATTCCGCCGATCAGCTGGACGTCGAAGTGGCGCATCCCCATCGACCGCTTTCCTGCCTCGCGGGTCAGCGCAAACGACTCGGGCAGCAGGTCGTCGAGGCTCTCACCGTTGTGCGCGCGCTCGCGAAGCTCGTCGGCCGCCTCGCGGAGCTCGTCGTCGCCGTAGAGCGAAAACTCCTCTTCGAAGCCGTTGATCCGACCGACCCGCTGCTCATAGGATTTGAACTTCTTCGCCTCTCCCATGCGAAGGGCACGGTCCAAAAACGACATGCGCTGAGCGTAGCATCGGCCCGCCCGCGCGGCGGTCGGACCGGGCCGGCAACGAGGGCCGAGGCGCCGGTCCTCCGGCGCGCAGGAGGGGTCAGGCGGCGCTGCCGAGATCGCCCTGCAGCGATGCCGACGCCGAACGCGCCTCCCGCCGCTTGCGGCGCTTGTCGCGGTGGCGCTTGACCTGCACCGCGATCTCCTCGCTCACCATGTTGATCGAGTGCATCAGGTCGCCGGACGCGTTGCGGGCCCGCAGCGTCACGCCCTTCAGGTGCAGCGTGGCCTCGGCGATCTGAGAGTCGGCGATCGCCGGGTTGCGCTCCTCGCAGAGCTCGATCTCCAGCTCGGCGAGCTCGGAGACCTGCCGCGAGACCTTCGTGAACCGCTTGCCCACATGCTCCCTGAGATCGTCGCTGACGGGCATGTTGCGACCCTTGACCTCGATACGCATAGCCGACCTCCTACGGTCAGAGATGGATGAGCGTGCGTACTGCTCAGCTTATTCCCCCGGACCGTCTTTGTCGATGCGCGGCACGGCCCGCCGGCGAGCGCGAATGCGCGACACTTCGGGCCGATGGACCCACGCATCACCTGGTCGTTCGATCCCAGCGTGCTGATCGGCGTGTTCGCGCTCGGGCTGCTGTACGTGCGCGGCTGGAAGCGAGCGCGGAACCCCGGCGAGCCGCACCGTCCGGGCTACGGGCGCCTGAGCCTGTTCTTCGGCGGTCTGCTGGCGGTGCTGGTCGCGCTCGTCTCCCCGATCGACGTGCTCGGCGAGCAGCTGATGATGATGCACATGGTCCAGCACATCCTGATCCTCGACATCGCTCCGATCCTGATGATCCTCGGCCTGACGAAGGGCATTCTGCGACCGATCACCCGGCACGTCCACACGCTCGAGCGCCGCGCCGGCCTGTTCGCCCACCCCGCCTTCGCCGTGATCGCCTACTGCACGGTGATGTGGGTCTGGCACATCCCGCACATGTACGACCTCGCCCTGGAGCACTCCGACATCCACGTGCTGGAGCATCTCTGCTTCGCGCTCGCCGGCGGGCTGTACTGGTGGCACCTGCTCTCGCCGATCCGCAGCCGCGGACGGCTCGGCGGGCTCGGCCCGGTCATGTACATGGTCGTCACGAAGCTGATCGTCGGTCTGCTCGGCGTGGCGCTCGCGTTCGCCCCCCACTCGATCTACCCCTACTACCAGCACCACGCCCACTACTGGGGCCTGAGCGCCGGCGAGGATCAGTCACTGGCCGGCGTGGTGATGGCGCTGGAGCAGTCGATCGTGATGGGGACCGCGCTCGTCTACCTGTTCGTGAAGATGCTCGAGGAGTCCGAGCGCGACGCCCAGCGCGACGAGCGCTACGAGCTCGGCGAACTCGGCGAGGCCGAGTTGGCTAACGGCGCGCGTCGCTGACCAGCAGCGCCGCGCCGAGCGCGCCGCCGAGGTCGCCGAGCGCCACCAGCTTCACCGGCACGGGGTTCTGGTCCTCGAACAGGTGCGGCAGCATCGCGTCACGGATCCGCTGCACGTACGGCTCGCCGAAGCGCACCCCGAGACCGCCACCGATCACGATCGCGTCGGGGTCGAGCAGGTTCGAGGCCGAGGCGATCCCGGCCCCGAGCGCCTCGACTGCCGCGTCGATCAGCTTCGTCGCCAGCTTGTCCTCGCGGTCGAGCGCATGCCACCACACCGCGCTGGTCAACCGCGTCCGGCCACGCTCCTCCATGATCTTGAAGAGGTGGGTCTTCGTGCCCTTGTCGGCCTCCTTGCGGGCCTGGGCCTCCAGCGCGGCGCGGCCGGCGTAGGCCTCCATGCAGCCAACCCGCCCGCACGGGCAGCGCCGCCCGCCGAGCTTGACGACCATGTGGCCGATCTCCCCCGCGCCGCCGCGGCCGTGCCACAGCTTGCCGTTCAGCACGAGGCCGCCGCCGACCCCGGTGCCCCAGAACACGCCGAGCAGCGTCTTGTACTCCTTGCCGACGCCGAGCCGGAACTCCGCGTTGGTCGCCACCGCCACGTCATTGCCGAGGTAGACCTCGGTCTTCAGCGCCGTCCGCAGCGCCGCCGCGAGGCCGAACGCGCCCTCCCAGTCAGGGAGGTTCCGCGCGCTCGTGACGGTCCCCTTGTCGGGGTCGATCGAGCCGGGCGACCCGACGCCGACGCCGATCAGCTCGGCGCTCTTCACGCCGGCGGCGGTTGCGGCCTCTGAAAGCGCGTGTGCCATCTGGTCGGCGACGTCCTGCGGCCCGCCGGTCGTCGGCGTCGGCCGACGGCTGGAGCCGAGCACGCGCTGGCGCGAGTCGACAATGATCGCCTCGATCTTCGTTCCGCCGAGGTCGATCCCGCCGCGTAAAACCTTCTGGGTTGGCATCCGCGGATCCTCTCACGATCCGCGGATGCCTATCCCCAGGTCTCGCGATACCCGGCCTGCTCGGGCGTCGGGTCGTCGATCCGCACCCCGAGCGCGGCCAGCTTCAACCGCGCCACCTCGTTGTCGATGTCGTCGGGCACGGGGTGCACGCCCGGCGCGAACTGTCCGGCGCGCACGATCAGCGCCTCGGCGCACAGCGCCTGCAGCGCGAACGACACGTCCATCACCGCCGCCGGGTGCCCCTCCGCGGCGGCGAGGTTGACGACGCGCCCGGAGGCGAGCAGGTTCAGCCGCCGCCCGTCGGCCAGCCGGTACTGCTCCACCAGCGGGCGGACCCGGCGAACCTCCTCGACGCTCAGCGCCCGCAACGCCTCCAGATCGAGCTCGACATCGAAGTGGCCGGCGTTGACCAGCAGCGCGCCGTCCTTCATCCGCTCGAAGTGCTCGGCGCGGAGCACGCGCCGGGAGCCCGTGACGGTGACGAACACGTCACCGCGTTCGGCGGCCTCGAGCGCCGGCATCACCTCGTAGCCGGCCATCCGCGCCTCCAGCGCGCGCAGCGGGTCGATCTCGCACACGACGACCGCCGCCCCCGCGCCCCGGGCTCGCTCGGCGATCCCGAGTCCCGCCCAGCCGTAGCCGAGGACCACCAGCGTATGCCCGGCGATGAGCACGTTGCTGGCGCGGATGATCCCGTCGAGCGCCGACTGCCCGGTGCCGTGCCGGTCGTTCAGCGCCCGCTCGGTCCGCGCCTCGTTGGCCGCCAGCACCGGGCAGCGCAGACCGCTCTGCGCGTGCAGGCGGCGCAGGCGAACGAGCCCCGCCGTGGTCTCCTCGATCCCGCCGACGATGCCATCGAGCACCGGACCGCCGGCCTCGTGGGCGACCGTCAGCAGGTCGGCGCCGTCGTCGAGCGTGATCTGCGGCGCCCCGGCGACGATCGCCTTCAGGTGCGCGGCGTAGGTCTCGAAGCTCTCGCCGTGCACCGCGCGGACCTCAACCGCGTGCTCCTCGACGAGCGCCGCCGCGACGTCGTCCTGCACCGACAGCGGGTTGGCCGAGCACAGCGCCGGCTCGGCGCCGGCGGCCTGGAGCGTCGTGACCAGGTTCGCCGTCTCGGCCGTGACGTGCAGGCATGCCGCGACGCGCACCCCCGCCAGCGGACGCTCGGCGGCGAACCGCTCTCGCACGCGCGCCAGCACGGGCATCTGCTCGGCCGCCCACGCGATCCGAGCGGCGCCCTCGGGGGCAAGCGCCAGGTCGGCGACATCGTGGGCCTTCGGCGCGGCGCGAGGCATCGGCCGGCGAGTCTCGCGCCGCGGGGGCTGGTGGTGACTAGTAGCGGTAGTGGTCGGGTTTGTAGGGGCCGTCGACGGGGAGGCCGAGGTAGGAGGCCTGCTCGGGGGTGAGCGTGGTGAGCTTCACGCCAAGCGCGTCGAGGTGCAACCGGGCGACCTTCTCGTCCAACTGCTTGGAGAGCGTGTACACCTGCTTCTCGTACGCGTCGCGGTTACCGAACAGCTCGATCTGCGCCATCACCTGATTCGTGAACGAGTTCGACATCACAAACGACGGATGTCCCGTCGCGTTGCCCAAGTTCAACAGGCGCCCTTCGGAGAGCACGATGATCGAGTGCCCATCCGGGAACGTCCACTCATCAACCTGCGGCTTGATATTCAGCCGCCGGACACCATTGACCTTCGCCAGGCCGGCCATATCGATCTCGTTATCGAAATGGCCGATGTTCCCCACGATCGCCTGATGCTTCATCGCAGCCATGTGCGACGCCAAGATCACATCCTTGTTCCCCGTCGTGGTGATGAAGATGTCGGCGTACGGCAACGCCTGCTCCAGCGTCGTGACCTGGTAGCCGTCCATCGCCGCCTGCAACGCGCAGATCGGATCGATCTCGGTCACGATCACCCGCGCGCCCTGACCGCGCAGCGACTCCGCGCATCCCTTCCCGACGTCGCCGTACCCGCACACCACGGCGACCTTCCCGCCGATCAGCACGTCGGTGGCGCGGTTGATCCCATCGATCAACGAGTGCCGACACCCATACTTGTTATCGAACTTCGACTTCGTGACCGCGTCGTTCACGTTGATCGCTGGAAACAACAACTGCCCCTGCTCCGCGAACTGATACAGACGATGCACGCCCGTCGTCGTCTCCTCCGTCACACCCCGGATGTCCTTGGCGATCTTCGTGAACCGCTGCGGATCCTCCGCCAGCGACCGCGTCAACGTCGCCAGAATGATCTGAAACTCTTCCGAATCGGCGCTCGCCGGATCGGGCACCGCGCCGGCCGCCTCAAACTCGACGCCCTTATGAACGAGCAGCGTGGCATCGCCGCCGTCGTCAAGGATCATGTTCGGGCCATCCGCGTCAGGCCAATCGAGCGCCTGCTCGGTGCACCACCAATACTCCTCCAGCGTCTCACCCTTCCACGCAAACACCGGAACCCCCCGCGGGTTCTCCGGCGTGCCCTCAGGCCCGACGACAACCGCCGCCGCCGCGTGATCCTGCGTCGAGAAAATGTTGCACGACGCCCACCGAACCTCGGCACCAAGCGCCACCAACGTCTCAATCAACACCGCCGTCTGAATCGTCATGTGCAACGACCCCGTCACCCGGGCACCCCTCAACGGCTGGCTCTCGGCGTACTCCGCGCGCGTTGACATCAACCCCGGCATCTCATGCTCAGCCAGCCTGATCTCCTTACGCCCGAACTCCGCCAACCCCAGGTCAGCGACCTTGAAATCGATTCTCTCCGCGATCGTGCTCATGCCATCTCCAGGTTTCGTGGTGTTCCGGCGGCTCAGGCCAGCGCCAGCAGCCGTTCGTGCTTGTCCTGCTCAAAGCGCAGCCAGTCGGACGCCTCGACGTGCTCCGGGCGCCGCGGCTGAGCCCGCAGCCAGGTCTCGACGGCGACCCGCAGACCCGGGTCGCTCTCCATCCGCGCCGCGAAGGCGACGTCCGTGAGGCCGAGGTCGAACGTCGCCAGCAGCTCCTTCAACGTCCGCAGGCGTTGCAGCTCGGCGGGCCCGTAGAGGCGGTAGCCGGAGGCCGTGCGCGACGGCGCGATCAGTCCGCTGCGCTCGATGTAGCGGAGCATCCGCGCCGACCACCCGGTCGTCGCGGCGGCTTCATTGATCGTCAGGCCTTCCATCCGGGGACAACCTTACCACGACTATGTCAAGGTTGAACGGGACCAGACCGGGCTCCAACCGAGCCGGCATCGGACAAACGTCCAGAATCGGGCGCGCTGCGCCGGCGACGGATTAGCATCGTCCATCGGGGGACTCGATGAGTTCGGGACCGACCGGTGAGGTCCCTTGCGAGCACGTCCAACCATTCTCCAGAAGAACCGTGTCCGTCGTTTCGGGAGCGGGGCCGCCGTCGTCCTCGCGGTCGCGCTGTCCTGCCTGGCCGGAGTGGCCGTAGCGGCGCCCGGGCCCGGACACGACCCCGGGGGCGGATCCGGGAACCCCGCCGGACAGGGGAACGGGAACGGCCCTGGACCGGGGAACCCGGCGGGACCGGGGAACGCTCCTGGGGCTGGGAACCCGGCCGGGCCGGGCAACCCCGCTGGGAACGGGAACGGGAACGGGTCCGGGTCCGGACACGGCAACCCAACCGGACACGGCAACGGGAACGGGAACGGGAACGGGAACGGCAACGGGCACGTGACGCTGGCCGCCGGCGCATCGCCCGGTCCCGCCTCGCCCACCACCTCGCCAACGTCCTCGTCGTCCACACCTGCGTCCACGCCCACGACTCCCTCAGCCTCCGGGAAGAGCAACGGGAACGGCGACGGACGCCGGCTGGCGATCGCGACCACGAGCACCCCGACGAGCACCACCGCTGCGCTCACGCCGGCCATCACGCCGGCCGCCCCCAGCACCCCGCCCGCCTCCACCGCGCCGAGCAGCGCACCGACGCAACCCACCGCCACCCACACCTCGCGGCAGTCCCACGCCAAGCGATCGTCTCGGCGACACCACGGCGCGACGCGGAAACGGAAGCACAGGGCGACGCGCCACCCCGCGCGCGTCACCGGCACCACGTCGCGGCGAGTCGCGAATGTTGCGTCGCCGCTCCCGGGGCCCGGCACCGGATCGCGCCCGGGAGGCCGTACGGCGGCCCACGCCAACGGCAAGCGCTCCGGGCGGCGACCGGGGCTCCGACCCGACCCGGCGACCGGCCCCGGACGGCTCGGCTCACCCTCCCCGGCGGGCAGCGCCGTGCGGATCCTCTGGCGCCTGGCCCGCGAGATCCCGCCGTTCATGTGGATCGTGCT
>DASZLC010000152.1:0-6705 GCA_035552615.1 Solirubrobacteraceae bacterium | reverse complement strand
GAATCCATGAAGTCGCCGTCGGCCACGACGTTGCCGGGTGGCGCAGGCAATGGGGACGACGTATCAGTCGGGGGCGGGCTCGTCTGGCCCATCGCCGCCGTGAACTTCGGCATCGCGTCGTTCAGGTACGCGTTCCAACACATGATGTCGTGGTCGTTGTCGCACCCCCAGCCGAGCGCCGGCGAGGAGGTGTGATCCTGGCTGTACCAGTAGTGGATCCCGGCCTTCGACATGTTGTAGGCCATCAGCTGGTTCTGCGGATACACGGCGCTCTCGATGATCCCGTCTCCGGAGGTGGAGTCACCCGTGCCGACGTAGAGGTCGACCGTCGTGTTCTTCAGGTTCGCGATGTTCGTTGGGTTCACGCCGGAGATGTTGATGAGGTTCTGGTTGACGGGCCAGAACTCCCAGCCGAAGATCGACCCGACCGGAACGGGCGTGCCGGAGCCAGGGACGACCCCGACCTCTTCAGCGCCGATCGCCACGTCCGTCGTGAAGTTGCCCGTATCGACCGCGCCCGAGAAGGAGGCCGCGTATGAGTACAGCTGCGAATAGTCCTCCGCGTAGTGGATCGCACCCCACCCGCCCATCGAGAGGCCCCCGATACCGCGGCCCGAGCGATTGGCGATCGAGCGCAGATTCGAGTCGATCCACGGCACCACCTGCAGGTTGTGGAACGACTCCCAGTTCTCCGGACAGATGCTGGCGCAGCTCTTCCAGTTGTAGTACCAGCCCTTCACTCCGCCGTCCTCCATCACGATGATCGCGGAGTAGGGGTCGGTGATCTGACCCGCGGCGCCGCCGCCCGAGACCCACTGCGTCGGATCCGCAAGCGCCCCGTTCAGCAGGTACAGCACCGGGTAGTGCTCGGTCGGATTGGCGTCGTAACCCTCGGGCAGCAGCACGATGATCTTGTGCTGGCCCTGCACATCCGACGTGTTCACCGTCAGGTCGATCTCGCGCCCTGTCTGCGATTGGCTGACGACCGAGATCCCGTCCCCGTTCTGGAACTGCGGCTCCTGCGCCTGGGCGGCCGGCGCCGCGGCCAGCCACGACGCCAGCGCGAGCGTCGCCCCCAGCGCGACCACGCCGGCGCGCAGCTGTCGCCCGCGAACGGCAGAGGCTCGAATGGTCTTGGCGTACATCCAGGTTCTCCTCCCGGCGAGTGGTGTATCGCAGCTGTACATCATGTACTGTACCATCCGTGTACATGACTGTGCAACCCGAGATCTCCGACCGGCTGCCGCGCGGGCCGCACGGCCTGACGCGCGAGCAGGTACAGGCCTCACAGCGTCAGCGCCTGCTCGATGCCGTCCTCGACGTCGTCGGGGAGCACGGCTACGCGGCGGCGACCGTGGCCGACATCACGACGGCCGCGGGCGTATCGCGGACGACCTTCTATGAGCAGTTCCGAAATAAGCTGGACGCGTTCCTGACCGCCTACGACGAGTTCGGCAAGGCCTTTCTCGCCGACGTCGCCGACACCCCCGCCACGACACCAGTCGACACCCTCACCGCGGCCGGCGAGCGCCTCGTCGACTGGGGACGCAGGCGACCGTTCGCCTGCAGGGCCTTCCTGCTCGAGATCCACGCCGTCGGCGAGGAAGGCCTCGACCGCCGCGACCAGATGATGAACCTCGCGGTTGAACGGTTCGAGCAGGTCGCCGCATGGCTGCGCACCATCGATCCCACTCTGCCCACACCCCCGCCGCTTGTCGGACGCGCCATCGTCGCAGCCTCGTGGGAGCTCACATCCCAGGCGGTCAGAACCTCAGGAGACACGACAACCGAGTCGCGCGAGGCCCTGACATACATCTGGCTGCTCGGGCTGACCGGCCGCCCACAGCTCAGGAACCCGTAGCAGCCAGGCGGTGCCGACACCCGCGCTGAATGGGTGACTTCTAACGAGCGCCGCCGGATGGCGCGCGGTGGGCTAGCGCTGGCGCAGTGGCCGGCACGCCGGCGACATGCTGGAATGGGTCGATGACAGACGACGCCGATGCAACCCCTGCCGCGCCAGATCCCGACGACCACGTCGCCCGCCTGCAGGCGGAGATCGACGCCGTCAAGGCCCGCCGCGCGGGCTACCGCGCGAAGGCCGCCGAGTCGGTTGCCCGCGGGGGTCCCACGCACGCGACAGACGAGGAGCTGGGGATCATTAAGACCGACGACACGGTCGGCAAGATCGCCGCTGACGCCGGCCATGAGATCGGAAGCGGGCTGAGCCGCCTGATGTCGCGCTTCCGGCGGGGCGGGAAGAGATCAGGCGGACGGTCCTAAGTCACCGACCCGGACTCGACGTGGAGACGGCCTGAGGCGTCGAGTCCATACCAGCGGCGGGTCAGAACTCTCGCGAGATGTCCCCCGCGGCGAGATCGCGAGATACAAATGCGGGGGGCTATGCGATATCAGGGTGTGAAATCACTACAACGCCAGCGCGGGACACTGAGCGACGCTGAGCTGTTTCAGCGTATGCGACGTGATCCGTCGGCCTTCTCAGAGCTGTACACACGGCATGTCGGCGACGTGCACGCGTGGTTGTCCAGACGAATCGCCTGGGCGGCCAGCGACCTCACCGCGGAGACGTTCGCGCGGGCTCTCCTGAGCATCGACCGCTTCCGCGACGATCACGACGGCTCAGCGCTGCCGTGGCTTCTCGGGATCGCCCGCAACGTTCTCGCGGACACCGTCCGGCGGGATCAGATCGAGACGCGCGCTCGCGAGCGACTCGGCCTGCCGCTGGACCTCGCCACCGAGGATGGGTTCACCGAAGTCGAGGAGCGCCTGTCTCCTCGCCTCGCGCTGGAGCGTCAGCTCGACACTCTGCCGCCGGGCGAGCGTGAGGCACTCCAGCTCCGCGTGATCGACGAGCTGCCCTATGAGGAACTCGCCACCCGTCTCGACATCCAGCCCGCAGCCGCGCGTCTGCGGGTCTCCCGCGCCCTCCGGCGCCTTGCCCACACCGTCTCCCAGGAGGAAGCATGACCACCCCAATTCCGCCTAGCCTTGAGCGCTTCGGCGATGACCTCAACCGTGCGGCCGAGCGCGAACTGCCGACCTCTTCAGGATCGGTGTTCGCGCGCGTCCGCCAGCCGCGCCGGTTGTTCGCCGGCGGCACGCTCGGGCTGGCAGGCGTCACCGCCGCGCTCGTGGTCGCCCTGGGCGGCTCGACGGCCGCGCCGGCGTTCGCCATCACGCACGAGGGCAATGGCTCGGTGCTGGTGCACTTGAACTACGGTGGCAACCAGAATCTTCCTCAGGTGAACGCCAGGCTCATCGCGATGGGAACCAACGAGCAGATCACGATCTACATGGCGACCGGGGCGGCATCCGTCAGTGGCCCGGTTACCTGCACGGCGGGGCCGGGTGCGGGCCAGCCGAACCCTCCCGTGAAGGTTCTGGTCGGCTCGAACGGGACTGAGGTGATCGCGCCGGGCGAGTCCGGTGGGAACACGGCCGAGGGCAGCTTCCACCTGGACCACTGCACCGTTGCGCCGACCTCCGATACCGGCCCTGGCACGGGCAACACGGGCGCCTGATCTGGGTGATGGCCGTCGACGCCGGGGTGGCGCCGGGTCGACGTCGGCGATGACTCGCTTGGCGGTTCGGCCCCCGGCTCATGCCGGGGGCCGAATCGCCGTGTGGTGGCCGTGGTCGATCGTCGTCGCGGCGGTCGGATGGAATCTCGCGAGCCTCCGGGCGCTGACGCTCGGGGTCCCGTACCTGAACGACAGCTCGATGCACGAGCAGATGGTGCGCTTCGCGACCACACAGTTGCGCGCCGGGCACCTCCCCCTCACGAGCTGGTTCCCGTTCCTCGGCGAGGGGTCGCCGCAGTTCCTGCACTACCAGAGCCTTCCAGCGATCGTGACCGGCGCGTTCGGGCTCCTGATCGGGCCTGACGACGCGTTTCGATGGTCGCTGTACCTGCTGCTGTCGCTGTGGCCGATCAGCATCTACCTGTCCGCCCGCGCGTTCGGGGCGGGCCGACCGGCAGCGGCTGCCTCGGCCGCGGCGTCCCCGTTCCTGATGAGCGCCACCGGGGTCGGCTACGAGCAGCACGCCTACCTGTGGACGGGGTTCGGCGTCTGGACGCAGCTGTGGGCGTCGTGGACGTTGCCGCTCGCGTGGGGCTACAGCTGGCGGGCGATCCGCGACGGGCGTGGCTACCTCCGAGCTGTCCTGCTCACGGCGCTCACGGTCGCGCTGCACTTCGAGACCGGGTATCTGGCGCTCTCGGTGCTGCTCGTCTGGCCGCTGGTCGCCGGCCGACCGCTGGCGGGCCGGCTGCGACGAGCCGCGGTCTTGCTCGGCGGTTCGCTGCTGGCGTCGGCGTGGCTGATCGTGCCGTTGCTCCAGCAGCGAGAGTGGGCGGCCATCAACGAGCCGTTTCAGGGCACCGGACTCGTCAACGGCTACGGCGCGCATCGCGTGCTGGAGTGGCTGATCTCGGGGCAGCTGCTCGACAGCGGCCGGCTGCCCGTCGTGACCGTGTTCGCCGCGCTCGGGTTCGGACTGGCGTGGCTGGCATGGTCCTCGGACGCCGACGCCCGCGCGCTGCTGATCGCACTCGCGGTGTGTCTGCTGCTCGCCTTCGGGCGCACGACGTTCGGGTCGCTCGTCGACGTGATCCCAGGCAGCGGCGACATCTTCTTCCGCCGCTTCACGATGGGCGTGCAGCTCGCCGCGCTGCTGCTCGCGGGGCGCGGCGCGGCGTGGCTGGCGGCCCGCTGCATGCGGCTGGTGGAAGCCCGAATCCCGCGGTGGCCGCCCGGCCTCTCCCCCGCCACCGTGCTCGTCGCGGCGATCGCCGTGCTCGCTCCCGCCTGGTTGCAGCTCGGCGCCTACGACCGCCACGACAGCGCAGCGATCGCGGCCCAGCGCCGCGCGGACGACACCGACGGCGCCCAGCTGGGTCGCCTCATCGCGGTCATCGAGCGCGATGGCGGTGGCCGGACATACGCCGGGCTGCCGACGAACTGGGGCCAGGACTTCACCGTCGGCACGGTGCCCGTGTTCAAGTACCTCGAGAGCCGCGACGTCGACGAGGTCGGCTACACCCTGCGCACGGCGTCGCTGATGACCGACCCGGAGTATTTCTTCGACGAGCGCGACCCCTCCGATTACCGGCTGTTCGGGATCCGCTACCTCATCCTTCCCGCCCGCGACACGCCGCCGGTGCGCGCTCGGCTGGCGATGCGCTCGGGTCCCTACGCGCTGTGGACGGTCGGCGGCGCCGGCTACGTCCAGGCCGGCCACATCGTCGGCGCGATCTCGGCGAACCGGACGAACCTGGGTACCCGCAGTATCCCCCTGCTTCGCTCCGCGCTCGCCGCCGACGGCGCATACCTCAGCGTCAGGTATGGCGACAGCGGTGGCGGGGACGGCCGGCTGCCATCGGTGGCCGGTCGATCGCCCGTCGGCGCCGTCAGCGCACAGCGCACCGACCTCGGCGCCGGTGAGGCCACGGCGACGGTGCGGATGCGCCGTCCCGGCGTCGCCGTGCTGAGCGCCTCGTATGACCCCGGCTGGACCGCGACCGTGAACGGCCGACGGCAACCAACCCGGATGGTGGCGCCGGCGCTCGTGGCCGTCGACGTCCCGGCGGGCACAGACCACGTCGTGTTCCGCTTCCACGGATACGGCGACTACCCGCTGCTGCTCGTGCTGAGCGGCCTCGCGCTCGCCCTGATCTTCCTCGTGCCGGCTGGATTAGCTGTGTGCCTGGTTCTTCAGCAGCTTTGCGCCGCCTGAGACGCAGAGGCTGAACGGCGTGCCGTTCTGTCCGGTGACGCGCGTCTTGCTCTCATCCTTGCACGCGGTGCGCGGATTGCTCGTCGAGCCGCTGGCGAGCTTCGCCATATCGGTGACGCACTTTGAGAACGGCGTGCCGGGCGTGCCGGCGACGTGCGTCTTGCTCTCGCCCTGGCAGTCCTTGCCGTAGGCGTGGGCCTTGGCCGGCAGGCTTGCGCTCGGACCGGGCGTGGAGGGCTGAGTGCCCGTGCCCTGACTTCCGGGGTTGGCGGGCTGGTTCGCGGTGCCCTGGCTACCTTGGCTACCGGGGCTGGTCGGCATGTGCGCAGTGCCCGGGTTGGTCGGGATCGGGGTGCCGCTCGGGGGGCCGAGCGCCAATGCCGGCGCGGCACCCAGCGCCATCGTGGCGGTGAGTAGCGCGAGCTTGCCTAACGTCTTCATGGTGCCTCCTGTTGGGCGACTGGGCGACCTGAGCGAAGATCGTCGTCAGGCCCCTGGTTTTGCGCCTCCGCCTCGCGACGGGTTCGCCTTTCTCTCAATCCCTACTACGCGCCCGTGACGCGAAGGTCAGGAGCTATCTTCAGCCAGTCGAGGACGGGTGCGCGTGCGGAGGCGGCGGGATCGACGGGGCGGGGGTGGTAGGCGTGGTGACCGGGACCGAACCGGCGCCGGGGGAGGAGGACTGGCCGGTGCTCGGCGGTGTCGTGACCGGGACTGACCCGGCGCCGGCGCCGGCAGCTGAATGCGATCCGCTGTCGCCCGAGCGATGCGATCCGCTCGTGCCCGGGGGATGCGCTGCGCCTGCTGCGCTGCCGTGGCCTGCGGCGTGTGTTAGCGCCGATGGACCGCTCGCCCGCTGCCCGACGCCTGGATTGGAACTGCTGGATGGGCCGCCGGCGACGCTTCGCGACGGAGTGCCCTGAGCGTGCGATGGCAGCCCGCTGGCGCCGA
>DASZLC010000151.1:0-19905 GCA_035552615.1 Solirubrobacteraceae bacterium | reverse complement strand
GTTGCAGCGGTTGGTGAGTTCGACGGGTGAGTTGTCGGCGAAGCTGGCGGGGAACGCGGGGAATCTTGGTGGGGCGGTGAGCAACACGGCGCAGGCGCTGAGACAGGTCGCGAGTGAGCGCTCGGCGTTGCAGGATGCGCTTCAGCGCACCCCGGCGGTGTTGACGCAGGCGAAGAAGGTGCTGGGTGATACGGACACGAGCTTGACGACGATTAACCCGGCGTTGTCGGCGCTGGCGCCGGTGGCGCCGAAGGTCGCGACGTTGCTGCGGTTGATCGTGCCGTTCGGAACGGACTTCATTCCCGCGCTGAACCAGATCCACGCCCTGATCCCGTCCGCCGAGCACGCCCTGAACGGTTTCGTTCCCGTCGAGCGCCAGGGGGTGCCCGCGCTCCAGTCGCTGACCTCGGCGCTGACCGCCCTGGAGCCGATCCTGACCGGGCTGCGTCCGTACGCGCCGGACGTGACGGCCGGCTTCTTCAACGGTGTCGGGGGCTCCGCGTTCGGGGGATATGACGCCAACGGCCACTACCTGAGCGCCCGCGCCGTCCTCCAGGGCGGCGCCGCATCGCTTTCGGGCCTGCTCAGCGTGCTCGGGAAGGCCACCTTAGGCGGACCCCTGGACGGGGCCCGGACCGGCCAGACGGCGCCGTGTCCCGGCGGCGGCGGTCCGCCCGCGCCGGATGGCAGCAACCCGTGGATCAGCACCGACGGCTATACGGGCGGCGGCGTTCTCTGCAACCCGAGCAACGACGTGCTGCCATGAGACGGGTCGCCGCGATCTCTTTGCTGCTCGCCGTCGTCGGCCTCGTCGTCGCGCTCGTCGTCGGCGCGACCGCCCAGGGCAGCTCCAGCGCCACCTTCAACGTGATCTTCGACGACGCGGAGGGCCTGATCGGCGGGCAGCTCGTGAAGGTGGCCGGCGCCCAGGCCGGCACGATCGAAAACGTCACGGTGACGCGGAACTTCAAGGCGCGCGTCGAGGCGTCGATCGACAGCAAGTTCATGCCGTTCCACAAGAACGCGACGTGCACGATCCGGCCGGAGGGACTGATCGCCGAGAACTACGTCAACTGCGATCCCGGCACCGCCGGCAGCCCGATCCTCACCGGCAATCCGCCGACAGTGCCGGTGCAGAACACCACCGAGCCGGTGAGCCTGCTGAACCTGTTCAACATCTTCAACCTGCCCACGCGCGAGCGCTTCCAGGTGATCGTCGACGAGTTCGGCGTCGGGACGGCCGGCCGCGGCGACGACTTCAACGACATCCTGCTCCGCGCCAACCCCGCGCTGCAGCTGGCTGATAAGGCGATCGGCATCCTGGCGCGCCAGAAGGCGCAGCTGGCCAGCATCATCGACGCGACGAACACGATCGCCGCCCAGGCCGCGTCGCACACGACGGCGGTCCAGGGCTTCCTCGACAAGGCCGCCGCCACCACCCAGATCACCGCCAACCACACAGGCTCGCTGTCGCAGACGATCAGCCGACTGCCGGCCAACCTCGCCGCCACCCAGGCCTCGCTTTCCCAGCTCGACACCGTCGCCCGCGACGGAACGCCGCTGCTGGGCGAACTCGACACCGCCGTGCCGTACCTGAACCGCGTCACCACCGACCTCGGACCGTTCGTCACCGCCGCGACGCCCGGCCTGAAGAAGCTGGGCTCGGCGATCACGTCGGCGATCCCGGCGATCCACGACACCACCCCGCTGATCAAGACGCTTCGCACCTACCTGACGCGGTCCCTGCCGCTCACCCAGCAGTTCGCGAAGCTGACCGTCAATCTCCAGGCCCACGGGTTCGTGGAGAGCTTCCTGGGGGTCGTCTACGGCATCGCCGCCTCGCTGGCCCGCGAGGACTCGACCTCGCACCTGCTCTCGATCCTCTTGATCGGACCCGACAACGGCCAGTGCGCGTTCTACGCCGCGAAGCCCGTCGCCGGCTGCTCGGCTCACTACGCGCCGCAGACGGGGGCGACGCCCGCCGCCGCCCGCCCGAGTGCCCGCCACGCCACGACGCCGGGGACGAGTTCGGCCACGCCGACCACCTCGACGAGCTCGAGTGCCACGCCGGCGGCCTCGCCGGTGTCGCCCTCCAAGCCGTCCGGGCTCGGCAGCGTGCTCGGCGGCCTGCTCGGCGGCGGCACGAACGGCTCCTCCGGCCTGCCGGCCGCCGCCGGCTCGGCCGTGCAGAAGACCGGGCAGGCGCTCCAGAACCTCCTCAACTACCTCACCCGATGAGATCCGCCCGCCGCTCAGCCTTCGAGGTGTTCGACAATCCCGTGCTCGTCGGCACGGTGACGATCCTGATCATCATGGTCGCGGTGTATCTCAGCTACATCGCCGAGAACGGGCTGCCGTTCGTTCCCACCTACAACGTCAAGGTCCAGGTCGCCGACGCAGCGGAGCTGGTGAAGAACGCCGACGTGCGGGTCGGCGGCGCGCGGGTCGGGCAGGTCCTCACGATCACGCCTGAGGTGGGCAACAAGCAGTACCCCCACCCGTACGCCGAGCTTGGGTTGTCGCTGCAGAAGAGCCTGGAGCCGCTGCCGACCAACACGAAGTACCAGGTCCGGCTCGCCTCCGTGCTCGGCGGCAAGTACGTCGAGCTGATCCCCGGCACCAGTAAGCAGGGGGTTCCCGACGGCGGCACGCTGACGCTGACCCAGAACCCGGCCACCAACCACAACATCCCGTTCGTCGATCTCGACACGGCGTTCCGGGTGTTCGGGCCCAAGACCCAGGCCGGCATCCGCAGCGCCAGCGCCCAGCTCGGCGATGCCGTGGCCGGTCGGGGCACCGACTTCAACGACGCGATCCACAACACGCGGCTGCTGATCGGCCCGCTGGAGAACCTGCTGCGGCTGCTCGCCGCGCCGAGCACGAATATCTCGGGCTTCGTCACCGGGCTCGCCGCGACGACGGGCGCGCTCGCGCCCGTGGCGCCGACGGTCAGCGCGCTGCTGGCGAACGGCGCCACCACCTTCTCCGCGCTGGCCAGCTCGAACCTCGGCGGCGCACTTGACCAGATCCCGCCGACCGAATCGCTGGCCACGACCGTGCTGACGAACGCCGAGCCGGTGCTCAGCGACGCCGCCACGATCGTCCAGGACCTGAAGCCGGGCGCGGCGCTGCTCCCCGGCACGGCGATGCGGCTCGACGCGCTGTTGCGCGCCTCGCCGCCGGTGTTCAAGCAGCTGCCCGCCGTGGCCAGCGGGCTGCAGAGCGCGCTGGCCGCGACGAAGCGGCTGGCCGTCGACCCCGCCTCGACCGAGGTGTTCACCGCACTTGGCTCCAACGACCTCGCCACCACCGGCGCCTCGGCGTTCGTCGGGCTCGGCGCGATCCTGAACGCCGTCGCACCGGCCCAGTTCGCCTGCAACGTCGCCGGCGAGTGGGTCAGCAACTTCGCCTCGGCGCTCAGCGAGGGCGACGGCGTCTCGGCCTGGCTGCGGTTCTCGCCGCTGATCGACGCCGGCCAGCTGCTCCAGGCCGCGAAGCCGTCGCCGGACCTGCACATGAACTACTCCCCGATCGAAGACTCGCAGCAGTGCCAGGCGGGCAACGAGGTGTACTCGGGAACGCAGGCCATCGGCAACCCGGCGACGACCTCCACCTACGTCACCCCGACCGCGCCACCGGCCGGCGTGCTGGCCCTCGGGCGCAAGGTGGGGCTGGTGCCATGAGTCCCCTCCCGCGCCGCCCCGTCCGGGCCAAGAAGTCCGGCCGCAAGCGCCAGGTGCACCCGCTGGCGATCACCGGGCTCGTCATCGTCGTCACGCTGTTCCTCATCTACTACGCCTTCAACCAGGGCCTTCCGTTCGTCAGCAAGTACACGCTGTACGCCGTCGTCAACAACAGCGTGAACGTGCGCAGTGACTCGCCCGTGCGAATCGCCGGGATCAACGTCGGCTCGGTGGTCGGCACCTCGCCCGACGGGCAGATGACGAAGATCCAGTTCACGATGCAGTCTGGCGGCCTGCCGATCCACACCGACGCCACGGTCACGATTCGCGACCGACTGTTCCTGGAGGGCGGCTACTACCTGCAGCTCGACCCGGGCAGCCCGGACGCCCCGCTGGCGCACCAGGGATTCACGATCCAGCCGCAGAACACATCTTCGCCGGTGCAGTTCTACAAGCTGCTCTCGACGTTCGACCAGTCGACCCGGACGAGCCTCCAGGACCTGCTGAACACGGCCAACGCGGCCTTCAGCCCCGCCGCCGGACAGCCGGAGTCGGATAGCGGGGCGGGCGGGCTGAAGATGGCGATTCCGCAGCTGACGCCGCTCCTGAAGGACGTCGCGTGGATCTCGCAGGGGTTGACCGGTACGCACGCCGGCGACGTCGAGCGGCTGCTCAGCACCGGCTCGGACGTGACCACCACGCTGAACGACAGCGGGGCGCAGCTCACCGATCTGATCACCGGGCTCGACCATGTCTCGGGCGCGCTGGCGGCCACCGACTCGGCGCTGGCGCAGACGATCTCCGGCGTCGACGGCGTCGTCCAGGCGGCGCCGCCGGCGCTCACCGCGATCGACAACGCGCTGCCGCCGGTCGACCGCCTGGCCAGCACGCTGACGCCGTCGCTGAAGGTCGCGCCGCCGCTCGTGCAGCAGGTCACGAACACGGTGAACGAGCTGATCAAGGTCGTGAAGCCGTCCAAGCGCGGACCGCTGATTGCCTCGCTGCGCACGACCTTCACGCAGTTCCCGACCGTGCTGACCCAGCTCGGCTCGGTGTTCCCGGTGACCAAGGCGGTGACCGACTGCCTGCGGCGCAACATCGTGCCCGTGCTCGACAGCGAGGTCCAGGACGGCAGCCTGTCGACGGGCCAGCCGGTGTGGAAGGACTTCGTCCACTTCCTGCCGAACGTCGCCGGTGCCACCGGGAACTTCGATGGCGACGGCCACTACACGCGTGCGCTGCTGGCGGCCGGCAACAACTCGCTGACCGGCGGCCTGCTCGACACCGTCACCGGTCTGCTCGACCAGGTGACCGGCGGGACCGGGACTCCCGGCGGCGGTACCGTCGGCGGCGCCGCGCCCCACTGGATCGGGCCGCTGACGGCCGCTGACTTCCGGCCCGACGTGCCGTGCACGACCCAGGCCGTGCCTCAGCTCGTCCCGAACGCCGGCGGGACGGGGCTGGCCCCGGCCTCCGACCTGCGCCCGGTGACGACCCCCACGCCAAACACAACGGCGAGCGCGGTCCGGACGGCCCTGGCCCGCGCCGAAGGACTCCACCACGCCGCGAAGGTGACCTCATGAAGGGCCGCACCGCGCTCCAGCTCAAGCGCTACGGGCGCTACTTCCTGATCCTGATCGCGCTGATGGCGGTCGGCACCGTGGCCGGCGCCTACATCCTGCTGAAGCAGCGCCTGCCGAACCCGTTCGCCACCTTCTACGACGTGAACGGCGCCTTCCCGACGGCCGACGCCGTCGTCCCCGGCCTCGGCGAGCCGGTGAACATCGCCGGCGTCCACGTCGGCGAGATCACGAACACCACCTTGGCCAACGGGCAGGGGATCATCCACATGGAGATCGATCCCTCGAAGATGCCCGGCGGGCACCTGTTCCGCAATGCCCGTGCCGACCTCGTCCCGAACACGCCGCTCGACGACATGCAGGTGAACATCCAGCCCGGGACGCCGTCGGCCGGAGTGCTGCCGAGCGGCGGGATGATCCCGGCCGGCGAGACGACCTCGCCGACCCAATCCGACGACCTGCTCGACTCGCTCGACACCGACACGCGCACATGGTTCACCAGCCTGATCACCGAGCTCAACAACGGGACGAAGGGCCGGGGCCAGGATCTTCGCGAGTTGTTGATGACGCTCGGGCCGACCTCGCGGCAGCTGCGCCAGATCGGCGATCTGCTGGCCGGCCGCCGCCAGGAGCTGGCCACGCTCGTCCACAACCTCGGCACGCTGACCAAGGCCACGAGCGTCAAGGACGCCCAGATCACGCAGGTCGTCAACGCCGGCAACCAGACCATTCAGGCGATCGCCGGGCAGGACGGGGCGCTGCGCTCATCGATCGCCAGCCTGCCGGGCACACTCGGCACGGTCCGCTCGACGCTGCTCGACCTGACCAACTTCTCCGACAAGCTCGGCCCGACCGCCACCGCGCTGCTGCCAACGGCGCGGCGCCTGCCCACGATCCTGCGCGACACGAGCACCGTGGTGAAGGGCGCGGCCGTGCTGCCGCTGAACAAGATCCCGGCGTTCGAGGCGGCCGTGCTGCCACTGGCCACTCAGCTCACCGCGATCGGCTCGGGCCTGACCAAGGCGATCCCGCCGCTCACCGACAGCTTCAAGGTGTTGAACTACGTCACCAACGAGCTGGCCTACAACCCGGGCGGCGACAACCCCGGTTTCCTCTACTGGCTGGCGTGGTTCACGCACAACGCCGACTCGTTCCTGTCGACCTCGGATGCCAACGGCCCGGCCTGGCGGTCGCTGCTGCTGGTCGACTGCACCTCGTTCAAGTCCTTCTCGTTCGGGCCGCTGCTCCAGACGCTGCTCGGGAGCACGCTGGGATGCTGAGGCGCTAGATGGTCACCCAGGCACCAAAGAAAATGGCCGTGTTCGCCGCGATCGCGTTCTCGCTGTCGTGCATCGGGCTGATCATCTTCGTCTGGACGCAGTTCGGCGGGACGATCCCGTTCGCGCCACAGGGCTACCGCGTGAAGGCGCTGTTCAGCGAGACCGGGCTGCTCGTCCCGAACGCCGACGTCCGCATCTCGGGCGTGAACGTCGGGAAGGTGGCGAACGTTCAGCCGCGTGGCGTCGACTCGCTGGTGACGCTGAACATCGACCACCAGTACGCGCCGATTCCCACCAACACGCGCGCCATCCTCCGCGAGAAGACGCTGCTCGGCGAGGCGTACGTCGCCCTCTCGACCGGCACCGGCACCGGATCGAAGCTGCCCGACGAGGGGACGATCCCGAACGCACAGGTCGACAGGACCCAGCAGCTCGACCAGGTGCTGGCCTCGTTCAACACACCGACCCAGCACAACCTGCAGGCACTGCTGAACGGCACGGGGGAGGCGCTCGCGAATCGCGGCCAGGACCTGAACGACGCCTTCGGCAACCTCGACCCGGCCGTCACCGAGCTGGCGGCGATCGTCGGGGTGCTGAACGAGCAGCAGGGCAACCTGCGGTCGGTGATCGCCAACGGTTCCACCGTGCTGAACACGCTCGGCGATCGCTCCGCCGACCTGCAGAGCCTGATCACCGCCGGCGACCAGGCGTTCTCCGCCACCGCCGTCCAGAGCGTCGCGTTGAAGGACACTGTGAACGACTTGCCCTCGTTCCTCACCCAGCTGCGCACGACGCTGACCGGCCTGAACACGACGCTCGGGCTGGCCAAGCCGTCGCTGGCGGCACTGCGGCCGGTCGCGCCGCTGCTCACCCCGGCGCTGCGCGAGGTCTCGAACGTGACCAAGCCGGGGCTCAGCCTGATCCACGAGGCGCCGGCGCTGCTCCGCGCCTCCAAGCGGGCGCTCCCGGCGATCGCCGACTTCGCCAACGCCTTCCGGCCCGGCGTGAACGCGCTGCTACCGGCCGCCCAGCAGCTTATCCCGGTGATCGACTACATGTTCGTCGACCGCCAGAGCCTCGTCACGGCCATGGCCAACCTGGCGGCCGGCCTGCAGGGCGTCGCGGCGGCCAACGGGCCGGGCGGGAGCGCGCACTACCTGCGCGCGCTGCTGAGCATCGGCGACGAGTCCGTCTTCGGCCAGTCGGTCCGCGAACCGACGAACCGGAACAACACCTACTTCGCCCCCGGCGAGCTGTCGGACATCGGCAGCGGCGGCCTGAAGTCGGCGAGCTGCTCGAACACCAGCAACGCCGCCCAGCTCCCACTCCCGTTCGGGAACGTCCCGTGCCGCGTCCAGCCTGGCTTTAGCTGGGGCAACGGCGTCGCCTTCGGCTACTACCCGCACCTCACCGCGGCACCCGCCAAGCCTTGAGCGAGCTCACCCGACGTGACTTTGTGGCCGGCTCGGTCCTCGCCGGCGCTGCCGCCGCGGGCCTCGAACCGGCCGCCGCCGATGCCACGGCCAAGCGCCGGCAGCCGCGCCCGCGCACCGGCGCTTCGAAGCGGACGGTCGATGTGGCGATCGTCGGCGCGGGCTTCGCCGGACTCACCGCGGCCCGGAACCTCGTCGCCGCCGGCAAATCGGTGGCCGTGCTCGAGGCGCGCGATCGCGTCGGGGGCCGGGTGTGGAATCACGACCTCGGAGGCGGGCTCGTGTCGGAGCGCGGCGGCACGTTCGTCGGCCCGACGCAGGACCGGGTGATGGCGCTCGCTACCGCACTCGGGATCGGCACCTTCCCCACCTACGACACCGGCAAGGACCTGTACATCGCCGACTCCACCCGGCTCACCTGGAGCGACGCCGGTCTGACGGGCACGGCGCCCCCGGATCCGGAGATTCTGGCCGGGCTGACGTTGATCATCTCCGAGCTCGACAGGCTGGCCACGTCGGTGCCGGTGGAGGCCCCGTGGACGGCGGCCAACGCCGCGACCTGGGACGGCCAGACGCTGCAGAGCTGGCTGAATGTTCAGATCGGTGACGATGCCCGCTTCAACGAGGTCGCCGCGCTGGCCACGCGCGCCATCTTCGGCGCCGAGCCGCGCGAGGTGTCGCTGCTGTTCGTGCTGTTCTACATCGCGTCCTCGGGCGATCAGAACAACCCGGGCACGTTCGAGCGCAACTTCGACACCCGCGGCGGGGCGCAGCAGTCGCGGTTCATCGGCGGCTCGCAGACGATCGCCTTGAAGATCGCCGAGCGGCTCGGCAACCGTGTCGTTCTGAGCACGCCGGTCCGCCGGATCACTCAGGGCCCCGGCTCGGTGACCCTCGTCTCCGACCGCATGACCGTGACCGCCAAGCAGGCCGTCGTCGCGATCCCGCCCGCGCTGGCGGCGCGGATCGACTACGAGCCGATCCTGCCCTTCCAGCGCGACCAGCTCACCCAGCGCTACGGCCAGGGCACGCTGACGAAGGTCGGCGCCGTGTACGACACGCCGTTCTGGCGCGGCGCCGGGCTCACCGGCCAGGCGCTCTCCACCGGCGGGCCGATCTGCGCCACCTTTGACGACTCGCCGCCCGGCGGCGATCCGGGGGTCGTATTCGGGTTCGTCGGCGGGGACCGCGCCCGCAGCTATGCGCCGCTCAGCCCGGCGGCCCGCCAAGCCGCCGTCGTCGATCAGCTCGTCGGCTTCTTCGGCTCCCAGGCGGCGAAGCCGACCGCGTTCTTCGAGACGTTCTGGTCGGCCGATCCGTGGAGCCGAGGGTGCCCGGTGGGGATTCCCAACGTCGGCGCGCTCGTCGCGTACGGGCCGTGGCTGCGCCAGCCGATCGGGCGGATCCACTGGGCCGGCACCGAGACCGCCGACTACTGGAACGGCTACATGGACGGCGCCGTGCGCTCCGGCGAGCGCGCGGCGTCCGAAGTGCTGGCCGCGCTCTGAATAGGCTTTCAGCTGATGCCAACTGTTCGCGAGGTCACCTTCGAGCTGCTCCGCTCCCACGGCATGAGCACGATCTTCGGCAACCCGGGCTCGACCGAGCTGCCGATGCTGGCCGACTTCCCCGACGACTTTCGCTACGTCCTCGGGCTCCAGGAGCTCGTCGTCATGGGGATGGCCGACGGCTACGCGCAGGCCACCGGCCGCCCGACCCACGTGAACCTGCATACCGCCCCGGGCGTCGGGAACGCCGTCGGCGGGATCTTCAACGCCCAGGCCAACCACTCCCCGCTGCTGATCACCGCCGGCCAGCAGGTCCGCGCACATGTGACGATCGAAGCCAACTTGACCAACCGCGACGCCGTGATCGGTCCGCAGCCATACGTGAAGTGGGCGCACGAGCCGCCGCGGGCGCAGGACGTGCCGGGCGCGATCGCGCGCGCCATCCACCACTGCTCGATCCCGCCGAGGGGGCCGGCGTTCGTCTCGATCCCGATGGACGACTGGAACCAGGAGGCCGACGCCGACCGCGCCGCGAACGCCATCGCCCGCACCGTGACGGGCCGCGTCAGGCCCGACCGCGGGATGCTGGAGCTCCTGGCACAGCGCCTGCGGCGGGCCGCCGCGCCGGTGCTGATCGCCGGTCCCGACATCGACGCGACCGGCGGCTGGCAGGGCGCCGTCGAGCTGGCCGAAGCGCAGCGGCTTCCAGTGTGGGCGTCACCGGCGACCGGGGGCAACCGGCTCGGCTTCCCCGAGAGCCATCCGCAGTTCGTCGGCGTGCTGCCGCTGGCCATCGGCCCCGCCTCCGAGGCGCTGCGGGGCCACGACCTGATCCTCGTCGTCGGCTCCTCGGTGTTCCCCTACTACCCGTACCTCCCGGGTCCGCTGCTACCCGAGGGGGCCGAGCTGGTGATGATCACGAGCGATCCGGGCGAGGCGGCGCGCGCCCCGATGGGCGAGGCGATCATCGGTGACCCGGCGCTGGCGCTCGTGGCGCTGCGCGAGCTGGCCGGCGCGTCGGAGCGGCCGCTACCCGACCCGCGGTCAGCGCCCGGCGCTCCCGCGCCCCCGCCGCCGGAGGCGCCGGACCGGATCAGCGGCTCGGCGGCGATGGCGGCGCTGGCCGACGTCTGGCCCGCCGACGCGATCCTCGTGCTGGAGGCGCCGTCGGTCACCCTGTCGGCGCGCAATCGCCTGCGGATCGCGCGGCCGGGCAGTTACTTCTTCGGCGCCAGCGGCGGTCTCGGGTTCGGGATCGCCGCCGCCCTCGGCGTGCAGCTCGCCTGTCCCCAGCGTCCCGTCGTCTGCGTGCTGGGGGAGGGCTCGGCCCAGTACGGGATCACGGCGCTGTGGACCGCGGTGGCCTACAAGCTGCCCGTCACGTTCCTCGTGCTCCGCAACGACGAGTACGCGATCCTGAAGTGGTTCTCCGCGCTGGAGCAGGTGACCGGCGCTCCGGGGCTCGATCTGCCCGCGCTCGACGTGGCCGCCGTCGCCCGCGGCTACGGCATGACGGCGCGCGAGGTGTCGGGACGCGAGCAGCTGACCGAGGCGCTCCGAGAGGCCATCGCGGTCGCCGACGGGCCGCGGCTCGTGCAGGTTCCCGTCGCTCCCGGCATGTGGCTGGACTAGGCGAGCGCCTGCCGCCGGCCGGGCTGTGCAACAGCTGCGTCCACCAGCAGCTCGTCCGCACCACGCGCGGGTCGGTGTTCTCGCTATGCCGCCGCTCGCGCGACGAGCCCGAGCGGTTCCCGCGCTACCCGCGGCTGCCGGTGCTGAGCTGCCCGGGCTTTGAGCGGGGGACTACTGAGGAGGAAGCTGGTTGAGGACGAGCAGGCGGCTGCCGTCCGGCGCCTTCTCGAACTGATCGCTGAACAGGCCGCGGGCGGTGAGCTGGTCGACGAGCGCCGCCTCCTCGGTCTGCGACCACTGCACCAGCTGCGGCACCGCCGGCGGCACCGCGCTGAGCGTGTCGGCCAGCGGCTGGTTCGTCCACGGCTTCAGCTCCTGGCGATCGAACAACAGGGCCAGATCGAGTGGGGCGCTGGCCGTGGCCTTCGTCTCCGACGGCGGGGTCGGCGACAACGTGTTCGTCGCCGCGGTCGTGCCGGGCGGCATCACGGCGACGACATTGTCGATGCCCTTGATGTAGCGGAACGTGTACAGCGCCAGCTCCAGGCCCTCGCGGCGGAGCAGCAGCAGGCGCTGGCTGGAGGCGGTGCCCTCGCCGATGGCGCAGCTGTTGGTCGCGCTCAGGCCACAGAGGTTGTAGGCGATCGTACGCCCGCCGAGCAGCTGGACGGCGTCGTTCGACGACCCCGAGGTGAGCGACGAGCCGGAGCTGCCGCTGCTGGCGGCGCTGGCGGCGCTGGCGGCGCTGCCAAGCGCCACCTCGATCTGGTTCGGCGGCGTCCCGCTGCTGGAGCTCGCCGCGGTCGCTGGGTTCGCGACGTTCAGGACGGTGACGGCGTCGAGCTGCGCCGTGCCGCTGATCCGGTAGAAGGGCGCGAGATGGTTCGCTATGTCAACGGCCCCCTGGTAGCCGGAGTCGGGCGGCGACCACGCGGACCAGGCGGGGAGCGGGCCGCTGTTGTTGCTGTTGCGAGCGGTGACGATCGCCACCGTGACCGCGATCACCGCGATCGCGATCAGCGCCGAGGTGGCGACGACGAACTTGTTGGCGTGGGGGGAGGCGATGCGGCGGGAGGAGCGCTCGCCGGTGCCGATCATTCCCGACAGCAGCGGTCGCGCGGCGCGGTCCTCGGTTGACATGTCGGGGCGCTTCAGACCGTCGGCCATGTGCTGTCGTCTCTGAGGTCGATCTGCGGGCGGACGAGCCCCACGCTATCGAGCAGGTCGACGACCTCGTCGCCGTGCATCTCTTTGCGCTCGATCAGCACCTCGGCGATCTCCTCGATCGCGGCGCGGTTGGTGGCGATCAGCGAGTAGGCGGTGACGTAGGCCTGTCCGATCAGTTGTGCCGCGGCGTTGTACTTGCCGCGGTCCCGGAGGGCCTCGGTCACCGGGCTGCTCTGCAGTGCGCTGCTGCCGTCGCTGCGGTTCATGATCATCGAGCCGATCCGGGTGAGGCGACGCAGCACCTCCTGGGTCTCGTCGTCGACCTCGGCCAGCGCGTCCATCGGCAGTGGCTCCCGCTGCTTGCGCTCCTGCTTGGTGGGCTCGAAGTCGGTGACGTTGAAGGCGACGGGATCGGGGCCCATCGCGAAGATCCCCACCATCGCCGCCGCCGTCGCTGTCGCCGAGTACACGTCGCCGCTGACCCCGGCGGAGTTCTCGCCGTAGAACACGTGCTCGGCCGCCATCGCCCCGAGGACCATGATCAGGCGGCCCATGTAGTAGCTGCGGAAGTGCGAGAAGCGCTCCTCCTTCTCCATGCTCTGGTAATGCCCGAGCGAGCCGCCGCGCTTGCGGATCGACAGGCGCGTCGAGAGCAGGTCGTCGCCGAGGTAGACGTGGCCGGCGGCGGCGTGGCCGGCCTCGTGGATCGCCACCGCGCGCGTCTCCTCGATGATGTAGTCGATGTTCTGCGCCGTGCCGGTCTCGACCGTGGTCATCGCCTCGACGATGTCGCGCCAGGCGAACATCGCCCGGCCCTCGGTGTGGGCGATCGTCAGCGCCATCGAGCAGCACTGCTCGATCATCGACGGCGAGTAGCCGTTCGTGATGCGCGCCAGCTCGTCGCGGCGGCGGTCGGTGTCGAGGTCGGGCTCGTGGTCGACCTTCGCCATGTACAGGTCGAAGATGTCCTTGCGGTCGTCCTTCGTCGGCGTGCGGAACCAGATGTGGCGCCCCATCCGGCCGGCCCGGATCAGCGCCGGGTCGAGCGCCTCGATCGGCACGTTGCAGGCGCCGATGAAGTAGATCTCCTCCTTGCGCGGCGCCGGGGTCGAGAGCCGCAGCCGAAGCGCGCCGAGCCGGCGTGGCACGACGAACAGCGCGTCGAGGAACGTGTTGAAGCGGTTCACGATGAATTTCCTGAACACCGGCGGCTCGCCCATGCCGTCCATCACCACCAGCAACTGGTTCAGCGCCTGGCCCTGGTAGCCCATCCCGCCGATCCCGCCGATGATCCGCTCCACGCCGTGCCGGATGCGGCCCATCACCGCGCCGTAGGGCGGGTCGTTCGGTTCGGCGCGCATCCCGAACATGTGCTCGCGCCAGGCGCGCGACTCGACGATCAAATCGCCGCCGGCGTTGACCGCGCCGCTCGGCCCGTAGAAGCCGAGCTCGTTGATCGAGCCGGGGATTTCCCCGCCGGTCATCCCGCTGCCGCTCCCGAGCGCCTGACGGCGCAGCCCGACGGCGTCGATCTCGTCGATGAAGACGATGCACTGCCCGCCCCATTTACGCGCCAGCTTGCGCGCCTTGTGGGCGAGGAACTGGACGGTCAGCGCGTCCATGCCCATGAACATCTGCGCGAAGCCCGAGCCGGGAATCGTCACGAACGGGCAGTTGAAGTTGGTCGCGATCGCCTTCGAGATCATCGTCTTGCCCGTGCCCGGAGCGCCGAGGAACAGGAGGCCGCGCTCGCGCTTGCCGCCCGCCTTCTCGAACTCCTCGCCCGACTGCCACAGGGTGATCACGCGGGTGATCTCCTCTTTGGCCTCGGCCTGGCCCCGCACGTCGTCGATCCGCACGCCCCAGCTGGCGTCGCCCGGCTCGTAGCTGCGGATTCCGCGCGCCGCCATGAACAGGAACGGGCCGAACAGGATGCCGACGTTGATGAACAACAGCAGCGGCAGCTGAATGAAGATGATCGCCAGCTGAGGAAGCGTGTCGGGCGGGAAGATCTGCCGCAGCCCGGCGAACGGGTGGAAGAAGCCGGCGCTGATGCCGGAGAAGGCGAACAGCGCCTGGCACAGGACCAGCAGCACGAACACGAACACGATCAGGATCGGCACGCGACGCCACTTGGCGCGCCAGTACCAGTACCGGCGACGGGCGACGAGATCGTCTTCTTTCAGCCCCTCCTCGGCATTAAAGAGCGCCGGCCACGGGATCCACTTGCGGACGACCACCTCGATCAACCCGCGGAACAGGAGAACGGCCAGGACGGTGACGAGCACCGACGCGATGACGCTCCAGTGGTTGGAGTCGAAGAGGACGAGGAAAAAGGCCGGGGCGGTGATCAGCGCGACCGCCGTGGCAGCGCGGGTCAGCCGGCGCCACTCCTGCGCGAGCGCTGATGCGTGCTCGTTGATGGGGGCCCTCAGGCTCCGGCTCTCCTCGGCATATGCCATCGGTCCACCTGAGGGTACACGGGGGTGGGCGCAGGATGCGAAACTCCCCCTCCAATGAGAGTCCAATTGTCCCGCCGGGTGGCACGGTTCAACCGTCGTGTGAATAATCCGCTGCAGCGGCAGTACGCCTGGCTGCTGCCGCCGTGGGCGGTCATCGTCCACCGCGGCCGGCGCTCGGGGACGACGTACCGGACGCCGGTGAACGCCTTCCGTCACGGCGACACGCTGGCCGTGGTGATCCTCTACGGCGAGCGCTCGGACTGGGTCCAGAACGTCCTCGCCGGCGGCGGTCAGGTCGTGCGCGGCGGCCGCACCTACCAGCTGCGCTCTCCGCGGATCGCCGGCCCCGATGACCCGGCGCTGTCGATCCCGGCGCGCCGGGTGGGACGGCTGTCGGGCAAGCTGCTCGTGGCCTCGCTCGAGGGCCCGCTGCCGGGCTTCGGTCGCGGGCCGCGCTGAGCGTCGCTGCTACGCGCTGCCGCTGCCGCCGCCCGCGGTCAGCTGCGCGCTCAACGCCAGCACCGAGTCGACGTACGCCTGCGAGTGGTTGTAGCTGAACAGCGCCTGCCGCCAATCCTGCGGGGCGCCCGAGGCCTTCAGGTACGCCGCCATCGCGCTGATGGCGTCGGCGGGGTCGTACGGGCTCGACTGGCCGCGGCCGTCGACGTCGACGCCGTACCGCTCCCACGTCGCGGCCAGGAATTGGGCCGGGCCGGCCGCGCCGGCGGTGTTGGTGCCCGCGGTGACGCCGGGCAGCTCGCTCGTGCCCGAGTGCGACTCGATCTGTCCGACCGCCGCCAGCATCGTCCACGGGAGGCCGTACATGTGTGCCGCGCGCACGTACAGCGGCAGATAGCTCGCCGGAATCGCGTGCCGCGCGTAGGCCGACGGCGCCGGGGCGACCGCCATCGGTTTGGAATGACGATCGGCCGCCCGGTGGACGGTGTACGACTGGCCGCCGTGGCGGTGCACGCCGAGCGCGACGCCGGTGACGCACGCCCCGAGGGCCAGCATCACCAACGGTCCCCGGCCGAGCCGGGCCAGCCTGCCGGCCGTCTCGCGACGCGTCCCGCGGGTCCCTGCACGCTCGCTCGGCACCGCCACGCCGTGGTCGTGCTCGCGTTGCCGGCGGCGCTGCTGTCGGCGCCGGCGCCTGGCGCGGTTCTCGGGGATCTCGAAGCCCCACGGGTCCGTCCAGCCGAGCGTCTCGGGCTGTGGGGCGAGGGGCTCCTCGCCCTCCGGGGCCGGCTCCAGCAGGGGCGGCGGGGTGCGCCGGGTGATCCGGAACTCGGGTGGGTCGGGCAGATCGAGCTCGACAATCGACACCGGCGCCGCCACCGGCTCGGGCTCCCAGGCCGGCTCAGGCTGCCGCGGCGGCTCGGGCTCCCAGGCCGGCTCAGGCTGCCGCGGCGGCTCGGGCTCCCAGGCCGGCTCGGGCCCCCGCGGCGGCTCGGGCTCGGCCAGCACGACGCGCGCGGGCACCTCGTCCGTGGCCCTTTCGAACCAGAACGCGTCGCCCCGCTCACGGCCTTCAATCATCGGCGCTGCCATCCCCGCGCGATATTCGAGCGTAAACACAGGATTCCTGTCGAAGTCAGCTTCAGGACATCCGGCGTGCCGATCGGGCGGACATCTGCGCCATCGGGCCATATCCCGCCGGACGTCCCAACCGCAGGATTAGCCCGTGACCTCACTGCGCGCGGGCCGGCCCGGAGCCGACGTTTCCGAGCCGCGTCCGGCCGCTGCCGACTGCCGGGAGTGGCATGGCCACGTGATCGTGTGCGGGCTTGGCGATCTTGGCCTGCGGACGACCGAACAGCTGCACCTGACGGGTGCCGCGGTCGTCGTGCTCGCCGATGACCCGTCGGAGCGGCTCGGCCGGATCCTCGGCGGCTGGGGCGTACCGTTGATCGACCGCGGAGGGCACCTCACCCAGCCGCTGTATGCCGCGGGGGTCGCCGGCGCCGACTGCGTGGTGTGCGTCGAGACGACCGACCTGCGCACGCTCGAGACGGTGCTGCTGCTCCGCGATCTGCGGCCGGACGTGCGGATCGTCGCGCACCTCGACAACCCGGCCGTGGCCCGCGCCGTGGAAGAGATCACCGGGGCCGGCACCGTGCTCGACATCGCGGCGCTGTTCGCTCCCTCGGTCATCGAGGCGTGCGTCCTGCGCCGCGCGCACGACATCGCGCTCGGCGATACCCACTTCGTCACCGTCGAGACGGTCGCCCCGCGCGACGGGACGCTCCGCGAGCTGTACGGCAGCCTCGTGCCGCTCGGCGTGACGAGCGGCGCGGCGGTCGAGCCGCTCGTCTGCCCGGGGCGCGATCAGCCCGTGTCCGAGGGCGACTACGTGACGCTGTTGGGGACGCGGGACGAGGTCGCAGCGGCCGGTCTCGCGACCGGCGCCGGCACGGGCGGCCGGGCTCCGGTCTCCCCGCGGCGGCGCCTGCATCATGCGCAGCGGCTGCTGCGCAACGTGCGCGGCTGGAGCGACCGGGCGCTGCGCGGTGCGCTGCTGTTGGCGGTCAGCCTCGTGATCGTGTCGACGGTGATCCTGCACTTCGGCTACGTCCGACCGGGTGGCGGCTCGCTGTCGCTGCTCACCGCTATGTACTTCACGGTCGAGACGATCGCCACCGTCGGGTTCGGCGACTTCTCGTTCTCGGCCCAGCCGGTGTGGATGGAAGTCTTTGGCATCTGCCTGATCGTCGCCGGCACGACGCTGGTGACAACGATCTTCGCATTGCTGACGAACGCGCTGGTGTCGCGCCGGATCGCGCAGTCCCTGGGCCAGGTGCGGATCCCCGGGATGCGCGGCCACGTCGTGCTCGTCGGACTCGGCGCGGTCGGCATGGAGGTGCTCGACGGGTTGTTGCGGCGCGGTCGCGATGTCATCGTCGTGGAGCGTGACGATCAGAACCGCTACCTCAACCAGGTTCGCGAGCGTGGCGTTCCGCTCGTGCTCGGGGACTCGACGCTCGGGCAGACGCTTGACTCGGTCAACCTCTCGAAGGCGTCCTCGGTGGCGATCGTCACCTCCGACGATCTGACCAACATCGAGACCGGGCTCGCCGTGCGCGACCGGCTCGGCGACCGGTGGCGGGAGGTGCCGGTTGTGCTGCGGGTGTTCGACCGCGAACTCGGACGGCGCCTGGAGGGCAGCTTCGACTTCCGCCACGTGTGGTCGACGGTCGCGATCGCCGCCCCGTGGTTCGTCGGCGCCGCGCTGGGGATGGAGGTCCTGTTCTCGTTCTACGTCGGCAGCCACCCATTCCTGCTCGCGAAGCTGCACGTCTCCGCGGGCGGCGGGCTCGACGGCGCCACGATGAGCCAGCTGTCGGCGCGGATCCGCGTGATCGCGATCGGCCGCGGGGACGGCGGCGGCCTGGAGCATCCACCGCGGCGGGACACCCGCGTGGGGGCGGGCGACGACGCGTATCTGGCCGGCCCCTACGAGGAGCTGTTGCTGGTGCTGGGGCGCGAGCGGGGCGGGAGCGGGCGATGAGGCGCAGCGCTGTCGCCGGCTGCGCGCTCGCCATGGCGTTTGCCGTGTCACTGGCCTCGGCGCGCGCCGACGCGGCGTCGCCAAGCGCCCCCTATTCCGCTCCCAAGCACGTCCACCACCATCATCATCGCAAGCACGTCAAGCTCCCGAAGAACCCGTTTGCGCTCCCCGCGATGCGCTCCTACCTGGCCGGTCGGGCCGACTACGTCGACGCTGCGGTGCGCGACCTGCGGACGGGCAAGACCTACACGTGGCATCCCGGACGTCGCGAGCAGACCGCGAGCATCGTGAAGGTCGACATCCTGGAGACGCTGCTGCGTCAGGAGCACGGTCTCAGTCCGGCACAGCAGACGATCGCGACCGGCATGATCGAGGCGAGCGATAACGACGACGCCACGGAGCTGTGGGACGACGTCGGCGGCGCCCCCGCCGTCACCGCCTACGACCGCCTGGCCGGGATGACGAACACGACGCCGAACCTGGCTTGGGGGCTGACCGAGACCACCGCGCCCGATCAGCTCACGCTGCTCCAGGAGCTGATCAGCGCGGACTCGCTGCTGAAGCCGGCCGCGCAGCAGTACGAGCTTGACCTGATGAGCCACATCGACCCCGGTGAGAACTGGGGGGTCAGCGGGGGCATCCCGGCCGGGGTGCAGATCGCGCTGAAGAACGGCTGGCTGCCGCTGGACGGCAACGGCGACTGGCAGATCAACAGCATCGGGCGGATCAGGGGCGACGGCCGCTGGTACCTGATCGCGGTCCTCACCACCGGCAACGCCACCGAGGGGTACGGGATCGACACGATCGAGGGCGTCTCCTCGCGCGTCTGGAACGATTTGAAGCGCTGAGGTAGGGTCGCCACTACAGATGAGCGAGGCCGCCACCCCGATTCCGTCGCTCGGCCGGCTCGGTCGCTGGCGCCACGCACTGTCGACGATCAATCCGCCGTCCGGTGAGCTCGACGTCGTCTCGCGGTGGCTCGTGATCACCCGCGCGGGCGTGTTGCCGATGACGCTCACCGCCGCGGCGATCGCCGGGCTGCTGGCCGTCGGCCGGCCCGCGTTCGCGACCGGCTGGTACGCGCTGGCGTTTGTGGGGCTGGTACTCGCGCACGTGTCCAACAACCTCGTCAACGACCTGTTCGACACCTCCGAGGGTCTCGACACCGACGAATACCCACGCGCGCTGTACGCGCCGCACCCGATCCTCTCCGGGATGATCACCCGGACCGGCCTGGTCCGAGCCGCGGTGGCGGTGAACACCGCCGACGTGGTGGTCCTGATCGTGCTCGTGGCCGCCCGCGGCTGGGTGGTGCTGGCCTTCGGGCTCGCCGGCGTCGTCTTGAACGTGGCCTACACGGCGCCGCCGCTGCGGCTGAAGAAGCGCGGCCTCGGTGAGCTCGACGTGATGCTCGTGTGGGGGCCGCTGATGATCGCGGGCACCTACTACAGCGCCATCGGCTCGGTCCCGTGGCAGGTGTGGCCGGCGTCGATCCCGTACGGGCTGCTGTGTACCGCGGTGCTGATGGCCAAGCACATCGACAAGCTGCCGTGGGACGAGCGCGAGGGCGTCCGCACGCTGCCGGTGATCCTCGGGGAGCAGCGCGCCCGGGCACTCACGAACGGCTTGATGATCGGCTTCTACGTCGCGGT
>DASZLC010000150.1:0-4332 GCA_035552615.1 Solirubrobacteraceae bacterium | reverse complement strand
CGAGCCGGTCGATCCCGAGCAGCTTCGCCTTCAGCGCGTACCAGCGCTGCGGGATGTCGTACCGGGCGCGAACCGCCTTGATCAGGGCCATTACCGACTCGTCGGAGGCCTCGTTGGCCAAATTGCGGCTCGCCAGCCAGTTCGGGTAGTGCCGCAGCCGGTCCTCGACCGACTTGTCGTACGCGAGCGTGTTGAAGATGAAGCCGCGCGTCCTGAGCCCGGGCTCGAGCGCCGACGTCACGGCCTCGGCGGCCGTGCGGCGCACATCCCGGTCCGCCGACAGAAGCCGGCTGAGCGCGATGTCGAGCGTGACCTCGTCCTGATCGACGTTCACGCGCAGTGCGGAGGTGAGCTCGCCGAACAGCCGGGCCCAGGCGGCCTCGGAGGCGATCGACTTCTCCGCCAGGATCTTCTCCTCGGGCTCGGAGAGCAGGTGCGGCCGGTAGCGGCGCGCGCTGCGGAGGTGGTGGCGGCAGAAGCCCAATCCCGGGGAGGCCAGCAACTGCTCGGCGCGCTCGTCGTCGAGCGCCGCCCACTCGAGCTCGAAGAACAGCAGCTTCGTCTCGATCTCCGTGGCGCGCTCCTGAACGCGCTGGAGCAGGGCGCCCCGCTCGGGTTCAGCGGTGTCGGTGGAGAAGCGAAGCGACGCGTATGAGCCGGCGCGGCCGACGAGATCCTCGAGCTCCCCGAGCTCGCGCATCGCGGTCTCGAGGTCCGTGCCGTCGAGCTCGGCGATCTTCCCCGCGTACGTCTCGTTGAACGCGGACGCGCGCGCGACGGCCTCGTCCAGCATCCGCTCGGCACCCTTCGCACCCTCGCCGTAGACCAGCGGATCGAGGTCCCACTCGGCGTCCAGGAGCTCCGGATCGGTGAGTGGATCGGCAGTCGCAGACACGAGTCGCGCAGCTTACCGCTAGGGTCGCCGCGAACGTGGACGCGGCCCTCGCGAAGCTGACCCGGCCGGTGCGGCTCCTCGCCGTCGGTGGGACGATCGCGATGCGAGGCGCGCGAGCCGTCCCGGCGATCGATGCACCTGGGCTTGTCAAACAGGTCCCGGAGCTGGCCGCCGTGCCGGCGCTCGAGGCTGAGACGCTGATGAGTCTCCCGGGGGCGCACGTCGCGCTGCCCGAGGCGCTCGAGATCGCCCGGCGCGCGGCCGACGCGGCGGGTTCAGGCGAGGGGGTCGTGATCACGACCGGGACCGACACGATGGAGGAGCTGGCGGCGCTATGCGCGATTGTCCACGCGGGCCCGGCGCCAATCGTCCTGACCGGCGCCAACCGCCCGGGCAGCGCCCCCGGTGCAGACGGCGCCGCGAACCTGATCGACGCGGTCGCGCTGGCTGGGTCGGCGGCCGCTGAGGGCCTCGGGACGGTCGTCGCGTTCGGCGGCGAGATCCACGGGGCAATGACGGTCCGGAAGGTCGACAGCACCGGTCCGGCGGCGTTCGGGTCGCCGGTGGCCGGCCCGCTTGGGAGGATCGTCGAGGCTCGGCTGTGGCTCCACGCGAAGCCCGTCAGGCCGACGCCGCTTAAGGTCGGCCGCCTCGAGTACCGCGTGCCGATCGTGTCGACGGCGCTCGGCGACGACGGCCACGCGCTCGGCGAGGCGGCGGCGGGGTCTGACGGAGCGGTGCTCGTCGCGCTCGGCGCGGGCCACGTGCCGGTGGCCGTGCTCGGGGAGCTGCGCGACGCGGCCCAGCGAATCCCCGTGGTCGTGACGTGCCGCCCTGATCGCTCCTCGATGCTGTTCTCGACCTACGGCTTCGAGGGGGCCGAGGGGGACGTCCGCCAGAGTGGGGCGATCTGTACGCCGTTCCTGTCGCCGGCCGCGGCCCGGATCGCGGTGCTGTGTTGCCTCGGCGCGGGGCTGGAGCAGGCCGAGATCGCCGCCGCACTGGCGCCCTGGGACGCCGCTTAGGACAGGCAGCGGCGCCCCGGTGCACCGCGAGCGAGCGCGCCCCGCAGCGGCAGGCTCGCCGACGAGTCGCCGACCATGATCGCGTAGCACCCGGGAGCCACGGTCCAACGCTGCGTCGCGGCGCGCCAGTACGCAAGCGACCGTTGGCTGAGGGCGATCGTGACCTCGGCGTGCTGGCCAGGGTCGAGGCTCACCCGGGCAAAGCCGGCGAGCTGCACCGGCGGCTCTCCGGCGGCGGACGGGTCCCGAACGTACACCTGCGGGACGTCGGCCCCGGGGCGCCGGCCCGTGTTCGTCAGCTCGAACCGGACGATCGCGCCCGAACGCTTCGGCGTGAGCGACAGTCGCGAGAAGCGGAACGTCGTATAGGACAGTCCGAATCCGAACGGGAACAGCGGCGCGACGTGCCTGTCGGTGTACCAGCGGTAGCCGACGAGCAGCCCCTCGGAGTGGGCCACCTGGCCGTGGACCCCCGGATATCGCTCCGGCGTGCGCAGCGGCCCGTCTGCCAGGGACTTGGGGAACGTCTCCGGCAGATGGCCGGACGGATCGAAGTCGCCGAACAGGATCGGCGCGATCGCGTCGCCGTCGATCTGGCCCGGGTACCAGTTCTCGATCACACCCCGGACGGCGCCGAGCCATGGCATCGACAGCGGGCCCCCGTTCTGGAGCACGACGACGGTGTTTGGGTTCGCCGCAGCGACTGCCGCGACGAGCGCGTTCTGGTCGAGCGAGCTGTAGTTGCACCCGCTCTGGGTGATGAGATCACAGGTACCCGCTCGCGGGTTGAGATCGGGGCGGTCGAATCCTTCGCTCGAGACGTCGCTCACGAACACCACCGCCACGTCTGACGCTTTCGCCGCCGCGACGGCATCGCCCATCACGCTGCCGTCGGCGTAGCTCACCAGATCGCCCGCGGCAGCGGACCGGGAGCTGATCGCCTGAAGCGGCGAGACGACGTTCGGGGGGTAGCCGGGCTCGGGGACGTGCGCGCTGCCGTAGCCCTGCTCTGCCAGCGGGGCCCCACTCGGGCTTGCCGGCGAGCCGATCACCGCGATCCGCTTGCCCGGACCCGCCAACGGCAGGATCCCCCTGGCGTTCTTGAGCAGCACGGTTCCCTCCTCCGCGAGTTGCAGCGCCATCGAGACGCTCTCGGTCGTGGAGGCGTTGGCCGAGAAGGCCGCTCCCTGCTCGTTGGGTACGTGATCGAACAGCCCCAAGCGGAACATCGTGAACAGGATCCGGTAGGCCATCCGGTCCAGGGTCGAGGTCGCGACCTTCCCCTGCTCAACGGCCGTCTGCAGTGCCGGGCCGTAGTACTGGGCCGAGGGCATCTCCATGTCCATGCCGGCGTTCGCCGAGGCGGCCGTCGACTGTGCTGCCTGCCAGTCGGACACGACCCAGCCGCCGAAGTGGAGCTCGCCCCGCAGGACATTGTTCAGGTACTGGCGGTCCTGGCACGCGTACACGTCGTTGATCTGCTCCGATGTGCACATCACGGAGCCGACTCCGGCTCGCACGGCCGACGCGAAGGCGGGCAGCTCGATCTCCTGCATCGTCCGCCTGCTCACGTTGTTCGAGATCGTCCCGAAGTTGTTGTCGGAGGTGCCCTCCTGATCGTCGGCCGTGTAGTGCTTGACCGTCGCGACCACGGGGTTCTGCTGGATCCCTTCGATGATCGCCGACGCGGCCCGGCCGGCGAGCAGCGGATCCTCCCCGTAGTACTCCCAGCCACGCCCGTTGAGCGGATCACGAAGGATGTCGACGCCCGGTCCGAGCAGCACGTTGACGCCCTTCGCGTAGGCCTCCTCGCCGAGCACCCTTCCGTACCGCCGCAGTAACGGCACGTCCCAGCTCGATCCCTGGGTCACGCCGTCGGGAAACGCGGTCGTGAGAACTTGGGTGTCGCCGACCCCGGCGGCGGCGTCGTTCAGGACCAATGCCGGAATGCACAGCCGCTGGTTGGCAAACACCACTCCGGCGGCGCCGTAGTTCGGGTAGCTTGGCTCGGGGGCGCCGGTGTCTCCGGTGACCAGGTTTACCTTGTCCTGGAGCGCCATCGCCTCGAGCAGCGCGCGCGCGCGCTGCGCAGGTGGGGTGTGGGGACTCATCCATCCCGTACAGCCCGCCGCGTGAGCGGTGGCCGGGACCCAGGCGAGCGCAGCGGCTATCAGGACCAGCGCGGGCGCGAACCTGGATCGCACGTGCGCATCGTACGCAGCGCCAAGCTTCCCGGCGGCGGTTTGCACCGCCGGGACGGCCCCAGCCCGGCCCTGCTAGGCGACGGGCTTCGTGATCTCGTCGACCTGCTCGGCAGCCGGCGGTGCCACCGGCTCGGCCACCGCCTCGGCCGGCGCCTCGGCTACCGGCTCGGCCACCGCCTCGGCCGGCGCCTCGGCTACCGGAGCGGCC
>DASZLC010000149.1:0-10291 GCA_035552615.1 Solirubrobacteraceae bacterium | reverse complement strand
GACCAGTCGGTGGTGACGACGAGCTTCGCCTCGGCGTCGTTCAGCCGGCTGGCGATCGCGTTCGCCGCAAAGCCGCTGAACAGCGGCACGTACAGCGCGCCCACCTTGGCGATCGCGTACGCCGCGATCACCGCCTCGGGGCTCATCGGCATCAGCGAGCCGACGGCGTCGCCCTTGCCGATCCCGGCGGCGCGTAGGCCCGCGGCGAAACGATCGACCTCGGCGCCGAGCTCGGCGTAGGTGAGCGTCCGCACCGCGCCGGGCTCGTCCTCGTAGATCACGGCGGCCCGATCAGCGGTGTCGGGGTCGTTGCGCCAGCGATCGACGCACGCGGTGGCGACGTTCAGCTCGCCGTCGACGAACCACGTCGTCCACTCGATCCCCTTCGACGACTCCCGGATCCTCGTGTACGGCCGGTCGAACGGCAGCCCGAGATCTTTCACGACGAGGTCCCAGTAGGCATCGATGTCGGCGACCGACCACCGGCGCAGCTCATCGGCGGTCTCGACGCCAGCGGCCCTCATCAGCCGGCTCACGTTCGCCGCGGCGATCCGCTCTGGGGTCGGCTTCCATGCGTAGGTAGTCACGAAGAGCGATTCTCGTCGCGTCCCGCCGACCGAACAAGGCCCCCGGGGGTGAACGGGGTCCGCCGTAAGGGGCAGCCACACTGGCTCACATGCGGAACAGGGGCTTCATGCGCTCGCCGAGCGGAGCGTTGGCGCACACCGACAGGGCCAGGCCGAGCACGTCGCGGGTGCTCGTCGGGTGGATCACGCCGTCGTCCCACAGCCGGGCGCTGGCGTAATAGGGATGGCCCTGGTGCTCGTACTGGGCTCGGATCTCCTGCTTGCGCGCCTCGATCGCCTCGGGATCGGTCTCCCGGCCGACCATCGTCAGCACGGTCGCGGCCTGCTCGCCGCCCATCACGCTGATCCGGGCGTTCGGCCACATCCACAAGAAGCGCGGGAAGTACGGGCGGCCGCACATGCCGTAGTTGCCGGCGCCGAACGACCCGCCGACGATCACGGTCAGCTTCGGCACCCGGGCGACCGAGACCGCGGCGATCATCTTCGCCCCGTCCTTGGCGATCCCGCCCGCCTCCGCATCCTTGCCGACCATGAACCCGGTGATGTTCTGCAGGAAGATCAGCGGGATCCCGCGCTGGTCGCACATCTCGATGAAGTGGGCGCCCTTCAGCGCGCTGGAGGAGAAGATCACGCCCTGATTGGCCAGGATCCCGACCTGGTGGCCGTGGAGGTGGGCGAAGCCACAGCACAGCGTCGTGCCGTAGTTGGCCTTGAACTCGTGGAAGCGGCTGCCGTCGGCGATCCGGGCGATGATTTCCCGGGGGTCGTACGGCGTGCGTAGGTCGGCGGGGACCGCGCCGGTCAGCTCCTCGAGCGGGACCGAGGGCGGCTCGGGCGCCTGAACCTGCCACGGCGCCGAGCCGCGCGCCGGCAGCGTCGCCACGATCGACCGGACGATCGCCAGCGCGTCCTCGTCGTTCACGGCCAGGTGGTCGGCGACGCCAGAGCGGCGCGTGTGGAGGTCGCCCCCGCCGAGCTCCTCGGCCGAGACCTCCTCGCCGGTGGCCGCCTTCACCAGCGGCGGTCCGCCGAGGAAGATCGTGCCCTGCTCCTTCACGATCACGACCTCGTCGGACATCGCCGGGACGTACGCGCCGCCGGCCGTGCACGAGCCGAGCACGGCGGCGATCTGCGGGATCCCGTCGGCCGACATCCGCGCCTGGTTGTAGAAGCTCTGCCCGAACCCGCGCTGATCGGGGAACAGCTCGTCCTGCAGCGGCAGGTAGCCGCCCCCCGAGTCGACGACGTACACGCACGGCAACCGGTTCTGCAGCGCGATCTCTTGCGCGCGCGTGTGCTTGCGTGCGGTCATCGGGTAGTACGACCCCCCTTTGACCGTCGCGTCGTTGCAGACGATCATCACCTCGCGCCCGGAGACGCGCCCGATCCCGGTGATGATCCCGGCGCCCGGCGCCTGGTCGTCGTACATGCCGTGGGCGGCGAGCGTCGAAAGCTCCAAGAACGGCGAGCCGCGGTCCAGCAGCCGCCCGACGCGGTCACGCGGCAGCAGCTTCCCACGCGCGGTGTGCCGGTCCCGCGCGCGCTGGCCGCCGCCGGCCACCACCCGCGCGAACTGCGCGTCGAGGTCGGCGCCCAGTGCGGCGTGCGCCTCCTGGTTGCGTTGGTACTCGTCGCTGGCCGGGTTCACCGCGCTGTGCAACACGACGCTCACGACACGGCCTCCGGAGGTTCGCCGCCAGGCGAACCTCCATTGGAGTCGGCGCCAGCCGACTCCACCAGCTCCACCAGCGACTGCCCCTGCGCGACCTTGTCGCCTGCGGCGACGCTCACCTCGAGCACCGTTGCGTCCCGTGGCGCCGTCAGCGTCAGCTCCATCTTCATCGATTCGACCACCACGAGAACCTCCCCCTCGGAGACGTGATCCCCCGCCGCCACATTGACCGACAGGACCGACCCGGGCATCGGCGCCTCCAGCGCGCCCTCGACCGAGGCCGCGGCGCCCTGCACGACCAGCTCGGCCAGCCGGAAGCAGAACGAGTCCGCCCCGGCGGACACCCAACGCTCGTCGCCATGGATGGCGTGGTCCCAGACGCGGGCGTGGCCGTCGAGCTCCACCAAAACCCGGCCTGGCCCGGCGCGGCGCGCCGACATCGCCAGCTCATCGCCGTCGATCAGCGCACGCGCACGCGATGGATCGCCCAACACGCGGACGATGATCGGCTCCCCGCCGCCGGCGGGGCGCAGCTGCCACTCGGTGCCCGCGTCGCCGGTGATACGAAAGCCGGCCAGCGACTCCCACGGGTCCCCATGCCCGTCCGCCACCAGTCCCAGCGCCTCCACGGCGGCGGCGGCGATCGCCGCCTCCCGCGCCTCCGCTGGCGCAGGATCGGCGTCGGCCACCCCACGCTCCAGCAGCCCGGTGTCGAGCTCGCCGGCGCGGACCTGGGGCGCCTCGACGAGCCGCGCGAGGTAGCCGACGTTCGTGGTGACGCCGAGCAGGCGAAGATCCTTCAGCGCGCGCAGCAGCCGCTCGGAGGCCTCCTCCCGATCAGCGCCCGAGCCGATCACCTTCAGCAGCAGCGAGTCGTAGCTGCCGCCCACCACCGTGCCGAGCTGGATGCCGCTGTCGACGCGGATGCCGACACCGACGGGCTCGCGATACGCCACCACCGTTCCGGTGGCGGGCAGGAAGCCGTTGGCGGGGTCCTCGGCGCACACCCGGACCTCGATCGAGTGCCCGCGCAGCGCTACCTCGTCCTGAGTGAGCGGCAGCGGCTCGCCAGCGGCGACCCGCAGCTGCAGCTCGACGAGGTCCAGGCCGGTCACGTACTCGGTCACCGGATGCTCGACCTGCAGCCGGGCGTTCACCTCCAGGAAGGCGAACGCGTCCGGGTCCTCGAATGGCACCAGGAACTCGGCGGTGCCGGCACCGACGTAGCCGGCGGCGCGGGCCAGCGCGGCGGCCGCCTCGCCGAAGCGTCGGCGCAGCTCCGGGCCGACGGCCGGCGAAGGGCTCTCCTCCAGCACCTTCTGGTGGCGGCGCTGGAGCGAGCACTCGCGCTCGCCCAGGTAGAGAACCGACCCGTGGGCGTCGGCCATCAGCTGCACCTCGATGTGCCGGGCGCGCTCGACGTAGCGCTCCACCAGCAGGCCGTCGTCGCCGAACCCGGCGACCGCCTCGCGGCGCGCCGCGGCCAGCGCGTCGGGCAGCTCTCTGAATGAGCGGACGATGCGCATCCCGCGGCCGCCGCCGCCGGCCGCCGCCTTGACCATCAACGGGAACCGGTCCCCGGACCCCGCGAAGTCGAGAATCTCGTCGTCGGTCAGCCCCGGCCGCTGGAGCCCCGGGAGCACGGGCACGCCGGCCTCCTCCGCGGCCAGCTTGGCACGGACCTTGTCGCCGAGCAGCTCCGTGGCCTCGGGCGGCGGACCGACGAACGTGATCCCGTGCGCGGCGCACTCGCGGGCGAACGCCGCGTTCTCGGACAGGAAGCCGTACCCGGGGTGGATCGCCTGCGCGCCGGCGGCCTGTGCGGCCGCGATAACCCGCCCGATGTTCAGGTATGACTCGGCCGGAGCGGCGGCGCCGATCTGGACCGCCTCGTCGGCCAGCTGCACGTGCGGCGCGTCGGCGTCGGCGTCGGAGTAGACGGCGACCGAGCGGATCCCCAGCGCATTCAGCGTGCGGATAACCCGAACGGCGATCTCGCCGCGGTTGGCCACGAGCACCGAGTCGAACATCAGCTCGGGCTCCCGAAGACCGGGGCTCGCTTCTCCAGAAACGCCCTCAAGCCCTCGGCGAAGTCCGCCTCGCGCGTGTTGTCGGCGAACATCCGCACCTCGTCGTCGAGCTGGCGGGCGAGCAGCCCGTCGCCGGCGCGGCGCAGCAACGCCTTGGCGTCCGCCTGGGCGCGGCGCGGCCCCGCGGCGATCCGTGCGGCCAGCGCAGCCGCGTGCGTGTCGAGCTCATCGGCCGGCACGACCTGGTTCACGAGCCCCAGCTCCAGCGCCCGCGCGGCGTCGATCCGCTCGTTCAGCAGGTACAGCTCCAGCGCGCGGCGGTAGCCGATCTCGCGGGCCAGGAAGAACGAGTTGCCGCCGTCGGGGCTCGTGCCGATGCGCGCGTAGCCGAGCGCCATGACCGTGCCCTCGGCGGCGATCACGAGGTCACAGGCGAGCATGAACCCGAGTCCACCGCCGCCGACCGCGCCGTGCACGGCGGCGATCGTGATCTGCTCGCATTCGTGCAGCGTGCGCACGAGCGCGTTGACCGGCTCCCCCAGCCGAAGCATGTAGCCGTGCATGCCGTCGCCCTCGGCGGCGAAGGCGTCGATCGCGCCGCCGACGCACCACGCCGGCCCGTCGGCGCGAACGAGGATCACGCCGACGTCATCGCGCGCTGCGGCCTGCGCCAGCCGGTCGGCGATCGCCGCGGCCATCGGGATGTCGATCGCGTTCCGGGCCTCGGGGCGGGCGAACGTGACGGTGGCCACGCCGCCAGCGACGTCGAGACGCACGAGCTCTGCGGAGGTCATGACCCCAGCACCCCGTCGGCGACGATCAGCTGGCGGATCTCCGTCGTGCCGGCACCGATCTCCCACAGCTTGCCCGCCCGGTACAGACGGTTGATCTCCGTCTCCCAGATGTACCCGGCGCCGCCGTGGATCTGCAGCGCCCTGTCGGCGATCTGCGTGAAGGTGCGCCCCGCCTGGAGGATCACCGCGGCGGCACGCATCGCGACGTGGCCGTACCGGTCCCCGTGAGCAATCCCGTTCACCTCGGTCCCGACGGCATAGATGAAGCTGCGCAACGACTCCAGCGCCGTGTACATGTCGGCCACCATCCCGCGGACGAGCTGGAACTCTGCGATCGGACGACCGAACTGCTGACGCGAGCGGGCGTACTCAACCGTTAGCTGCAGCGCGCGCTCACCCATCCCCAAGATCAGGAACGCCAGCCCGATCCGCTCGAGATCGAGGCCGCTCATCACGACCGCGACGCCACGGTTCTCCTGACCGACGAGGTTGTCCGCCGGGACGCGACAGTCGTCGAACACGAGCTCCGCCGTCTGGCTGCCGCGGACGCCCATCTTCACGAGCTTCTGGGCCACGGCGAACCCGGGCGTATCGGCCTCGACGACGAACGCCGAGATGCCGTGCGCGCCCGCCGAGGGGTCGGTCTTCGCGTACACGAGCACGACATCGGCGATCGGACCGTTCGTGATGAACAGCTTCGTGCCGTTCAACACGTACACGTCCCCCTCGCGGCGCGCAGAGGTCCGCATCCCGCCGAGCGCGTCGGAGCCGGCGCCGGGCTCGGTCAGCCCCAGCGCGCCGATCAGCCGCCCCTCGCACATCCCCGGTACGAACCGTCGTACGAGCTCGGCCGAGCCGTTGGCGAGGATGTTGTTGAGACACAGATTCTCGTGGACCAGGAGCGACAGCGCGATCGCCGGATTCCAGCGCGCCACCGCCTGCACGACGAGGCCGGAGGCGAAGAAGTCAAGCCCGGCGCCGCCGAGCTCGGACGGCGCCATCACGCCGAGATAGCCGTTCTCGGCAAACAGCCCGAACGTCTGGGGCGGCCACCACTCCTCGTCGTCCATCCGCTGCTGCAGCGGATACAGCTCGTTGTGCGCGAAGCGGTCGACCTGCTCCAGGATCTCGCGCTGATCGTCGGTGAGCCCGTAGGAGCCCGGGGCGCTGTGGCTTACCGCATCGGTCATGTGTGGTGGGAGGCTATAGCGGCCGAAAACAGCCAGCTTCCCACCAGGGAGCGAGGATTGCACCCCATTTGGGCGATGGCCCGGGAACGTGATCCAGCGATACCCCCCTTTGGGCAGACCACGATCATCCCCCGGTGCATTGTCGCTGCCGATCGGCCCGTCCAGAATCGCCCTCGACGATCCGTTCCGACAGAGGGAGTACCACACGCCATGGGCATGGGTAACCACGCAGTTGAAATGACCGATGCTGAGCGAGAAGCGGCGATTCAGACTGCGCGTGACCTCGCTCCTGAGTTCGACAAGGTAGGTAAGGAAGCCGACGAGAAGAACGAGTTTCCGTTCTCGACGGTGCCGCTGTACAGGGCGGCCAAGCTCCCGGGGATGGGCGTCCCGAAGAAGTACGGCGGGGGGGGTGGCGACATCCTGACGATGTCGCGGATCTCCTACGAGCTCGCCAAGGGTGACCCGGCCACGGCTCTGTCGTACAACATGCACCAGGTGATGGTCGGGATCATGAAGGGCCTGATGTCCGAGCCGCTGAAGCAAGAGTGGATGAGCCGGATCGCCTCCGAGCAGCTGCTCATGTGTGGAACGTTCAGCGAGGAGCGCGCCGGCTTCACCGGTCTTGCCGACACGGTGGCGACCCCGATCGAGGGCGGCGGGTACACGATCACCGGCAAGAAGAACTGGGCAACGCTGTCCGAGGCCGCTGACCTCGTCACGTTCAACGCGACCGTCGTGAACCCCGACGGTTCGATGCCTGAGGACCACCTGGAGCGACTGGCCCGCGAGCGCGTGTTCATCACCGACAAGAACATCCCCGGCATCCACATCGACAGGACGTGGGACACCCACGGCATGCGCGCCACCGGAACCCAGACGCTGGTGTTCGATCAGGCGGAAATCCCGGCCTCGGCCGAGGTCGGCGACATGCGCATGGGCCTCGTCTCCGAGTTCGAGTGGGCCGCGCTGCTGTTCGGCGGTGTGTACCTCGGCCTCGCCGTGAAGGCCTTTGAGGCGACACGCGAGATCCTGGTCAAGAAGTCGATCGGGGCGACCGCCACGGCGGCCGACACCGCGCTGCGCGATGTCGGCTGGATCCAGTGGGGCCTCGGTGAGATGAAAGCCAAGTGCGAGATCGCCGATCGCGTGCTGGAGCAGACCGCCAACATCCTGATCGCGGGTCGCGACGGCACTCAGTGGAACCCGCTGGAGCGCCCGGCACTGATCGACATCGTGAAGGTGTGCACGACCGGCGCCGCCAAGGATGTCACCACCAACGGGATGCGGCTCGTCGGCGGCGCCACGTTCCGCCGCGGTCACATCCTGGAGCGGCTGTACCGCGACGCGCGCAGCGGCACCTACCAGCCGCTGACCACCGACGCCTGCTATGAGCACCTGGGCAAGTTCGAGCTCGGGCTGATCCAGATGCCCGGCGCGCCGGACGACGGCGGCTCGGACAACGGAACCGAGCCCCAGCGCCAGACGGCCGCTGCGACGGCGTAGGCTCTCCCTCCCGCACCTACCCATACGGAGGCCAGCACCGTGTCCGATCACGTGTACCAAAGCGCCGAGATCACCGGCTCGTCGAGTGAGTCAATCACCGAGGCGATCGCCAATGCGGTCAAGCGCGCTTCGGCGTCGATGCCCAACCTGAACTGGTTCGAGGTGCAGAACGTCCGCGGGGTGATCGACGGTGACCGCGTCGGGTACTACCAGGTGACGGTGAAGATCGGGTACCGGCTCGACTAACGGCAGGTCGCGTCAGCGCCCCTGGGGTAACGCCCTGGGGGCGCTTTTCTCGTTCAACCGCGACGGAGTGCGAGCGCGAGAAGCGTGAGCGCCCAGAAGACGAGCACGGCGACGATCTCGGGCGTCCCGCCGTGACCGAGGAACAACGCGCTGGCGGTGACGATCATCAGCACGGCGATCGCCACGAGCGGTACCGGCAGCTCGAACGTTTCCTCGATGTGCTTGCGGTCGGACACCGGGGCGGGGCGCGGCGGGCGGCGAACCTCGCCGTGCATGCCCATCGGGCCATCGGTCAGCCCATTGATGAGCTGGTGGACCTCGGGCTGCTCGGAGTTAAAGACGTCATCCGCCGGCCCCTGCTCGATCACGTGCCCGCGCCACAGCACGACAAGCTCGTCGGCCAACTCACGCGCCACCTGCATGCTCTGGGTGGCGATCACGTACGTGCCCTCGGTGCGCTCGTGCGCGCGCGCGACGAGCTTGATCAGCTCGGTCAGGCGGACCGGGTCGACCCCCAGCTCGAAGCTGTCGAGGACGGCGAACTCGGGATCGGCGGCCAGCGCGCGGGCCAGCGCGAGGCGCCGCCGCATGCCGGCCGACAGCGTCGAGGGCATCAGCTCGGCGCTCGCCGACAGCCCGATCATCTGCAGCCACTCGCGTGCGCGCGCCTGCATCTCAACATCGCGGCCGCGGCGCTGTGCGGTCAGCTGATGGATCAGGTTCTGCTCGATCGTCATCGACTCCCACAGCGCCGACCCGTACAGGCCGCTGCCCTGCAGTAGCACGCCGAAGCGACGGCTCAGCTCCAATCGTTCCTTCTTGGACATGTGCAGCGTCGAGCGTCCCTCGACGAGGACGTCGCCCTCGTCGGGCGCCAACAGCCCGGTGATCACGCGCAGGCAGGTCGTCTTGCCGACCCCGGACGGGCCGAGGATCGCCGTCACCTTCCCCCGCGGCGCGGCGAGGCTGACGCCGCGCAACACCCACGTACCGCCGAGCGCGGCGTGGATGTCGATCAGCTCGATGCCAGGAGTCGCCGGATCGGGCACTAAGTGGACTTCATGATCCGCCGCCATCCCTCAGTGCGCCCACCGGGCCAGTACCCGAGCGCCATGATCCCGATGCTCCCGAGCCACGCGACGAACATCGCGTCGCCGATCGGCAGCAGCACGATCGAGCCGCACGCAGCCAGGCCCCAGTAGCCGAGGAACTTGTCGAGCAGCCCGACGCGCATCATCTCCAGCGAGGTCAGGGCGATCCACACGGCGAACACGGCGCGGCTCGCCAGATCGAAGCCCGCGGCCCCTTTCACGGCACCCGCGGAGTCGAGCAGGTGCGTGGCGCGCGCCGAGGTTCGTGCCCCGGAGCTGACGAACTCAGTGGCCACGTGGCCGAGCGCGAAGTAGCCGAATACAGTCGAGCCGGCCACGAGCGCGGCGCCGGCCACGGCGATCCACGGCAACCGCCGGGACACCGACGGCTTGCGGGCGCGGATCAGGCGGTACAGGTACACGCCGAAGGCGGCGCTCAGCAGCAGCCCGGCGCAGCGCAGCGCGGTGGCGATCGCCTGGTCGCCGGCGCCGGCGTGAAAGTCGAGCAGTTGGAGGCGGCTCGACAGGGGCGCGGGATCGCCGAGGCCCTCGCCGCGTCCCACCTGGGTACTCGCCCCGCCGGCGCCGTTGGCGAACATCAGCGCGCCGAGCCAGCAGGCGACCGAGCCGAGGGCGATGACTCCCGCGATCCGCCCGCTGCGCCGCTCGCGGTCGAGCTCCGTCTGGAGCGCCGCGGCCCGGGCGGCCGACGAACCGGCCCGCCGCTTCTTCTTCACCAACGACCCCGCTGGGGTGACGGCCCGGTGCTGGCTCACTTGCCGAAGCTTACGGGCGCCATCGCCAGCACGTGCGGGTACGGCGCACCGTTGTAGCTCGGCTGCGCGTTGGGCTGGGTGCCCGCCTGGCGCAGCCCGTTGACACCCGGATTGGCGATCCCGCCGAGCCCGCCGGCGTTGATCAGCGCCATCACCAGCTTCTGCTCCGCCGGCGTCATGTTGGTGTAACTCTCGGCCGACAGCGGGCACAGGCAACGGCCGATGTAGGTACCGGAGACGTTCTCGCGCTGGACCGAACCGCCGAAGTTCATCAGCGTCGAGCCGATGTCCTTGTAGTACGGCTTCAGGTAGTCGGTCATCGGGTCGACCTGCCGCATCAGCGAGTCGATCGACGGCACGGCCGGCGCGCCTGCGGCGGCGAACGACTTCAGGTTCGTC